>CAKUKT010000005.1 GCA_934663655.1 uncultured Victivallaceae bacterium | reverse complement strand
TTTCGCAATGCCATGATTATTTCCCCTTTCTCATTTTCAGCGGGCATTCTGCGCGTCGCTGATCGCATACCTTGTAACTGACCTTGTGTTTATCAATTTTGTTGACTTTTTTCAGCACCGTGTTCTGGCCGCGTTCAATCCGGCGGACTACCCACACCAGTCCCGATAAGACCGGTATTAAAATTGCCATCAGTCGTCCAACGGCTTCGAGATGTTCCATATCACTGTCGTCCCTTTCCTGCGTAATTGAACGCCGTTGCGCCTCCGATTGCCAGCAACAGATACATTTTGAACACGGTTCGGAACAGCCGGAATCTCCGCCGCAGGGAGAGGTTGGGGATGCATACGGCAATCCGTATCCCGTTCCGGAAAAATTCCAGATCAGCCGTCCAGCGGTCAAAACAGCTGCCGCCGATGCTGTACCGGCGATCGTGAATGTCTGCCACAACCTCCAATTCCGGGAACATCCCGCTGAGCAGTTCCCGCCAGTGAGGCGGAAACCATTCTGCTCCGATACCGTTGCAATCACGCCGTACCGCGTTTATATCGTCGAGCAGTTCGCTGCCGCTCAAGTTGAAAGTTCCGGCGAGCTGTTGTTTTTCAAGAATTTCCTGCTCACTGTACACCATTATCCTCTCCCACCCCATCAATTGCCGATTGCATTGCCGCCCGCACCTGCTCGGTGCTCAGTTCGAAGGTCGTCAGCCATGCTGGTACCCGTTCGTCGAGCAGATCGATCATCCCGTTGGGAGCCGCGTCGGTCGTCAGGAGTGCGAGCCCCATCAGCCCGGTTTTGAACGTCGCTGGATCCTGTAATGCTGTTATGAGCTTATCCGCCGGGACGAGTGCATACAGTGCGCCAATAAACGCTTCCTTGCTTACCCATTCCACGGTCGGTTCCGGTATGGGAAGTTCGACGATTTCTCCATCTACGATATCCAGCCGGGTGAGCGGCAATGTACCGTCATAGGAGATATAACCGTTGGCTTCATACCAGCTTATCCCCATTGCGGGGCCCAGATATTCTTCAATGAAATCGTTGTTTTTTCTGATTTGTCTCATGATAAATGTCCTACTGGTTTTCATTGGTTGAAGCTGGACACAGCGCCGCAATCTCCGCCGCCGTCAACGCCCGATCGAAAACCATCGCCCAGCTGATCTTATGGTCGCTCATGCCAAGTACGGAACTGTTCAAATCGTGCAGAATCGACACCGCGTCAGATAAATCCGAATTTGCGCCCTGACCGAAGGCCGTCAATGTCCCCCGGTTAACCGTCCCGACGGCTGCACCGTCAACATAGCCGGTAACCGTGCCGAGTTCAAAATTGTAAACCCCGGCAAAAGTCGTCCACTTGTCAAGCGTCGTTACCGGAATCACATAGCTGGTGCCCTGTTCCGTATTGCCGCTGGTCGAAGCGGTCGTATACAAACGCAGCGTGCCTGGCGTCTGCCGGTGGTCCTCCCAGACCGACATCGCCGCCACCTGAGACGCGGGACCGCTGGTGAACATCCCCTGGGTGATCAACCCGGAAGCGTACAATTTGCCGTCGGCAGAGTGGCTCGGGATAAACGCTCTCGAAACCAGCGTCAGGCTTTTCGAATTTCCCCGCAGATCCAGCCGGGTTTTGATTCTTCGTGCGACCCCTGCCGTCATCCCTTCAAACACATCCTGGTCGCTGCGGATATTTTCCAGTGTCACCAGTCCGGTTTTCTCCGCGAAAGAGGTCCCGGTTGTGCTTCCGGAATTGGCGGAGAGCTGCGGCCAGGGATTGTTCGCCTCATAAAGTTCGAAATAGTCCGCCTGCCAACGGTTTTTCGAAGTGGCCACCCGAAACTGGGATATCGTCCCGTTATGGTTGGACAGGCAGATGCTCCCCGTACTGAAATCGAGCGTTCCTGCGACACTCTTTTTCAATGCTCCGTCGAAGTAAACCATTGAAATCGTTTCTGCTTGCGAATAAACAATCCTGATGTTGTGGCGCTCCCCCTCCACCGGATTGGTGAGGAGATCGACGTATCCGGTGGTACCGTCCGTAAACCGGAAACCGAGAAAATAATAATAAATGCTGGTTTTGTTGAGTTTAAGTTGCAGATAACTCGGTGAGCCGACCAGGTTCAGCGCATAGGAGTTTGTTGATTCAAAGGAGTCGTAACCGAACTCCATCTCGATGGTGAAATCTCCCGCTCCGTTGGCGTTGAACTTCTTCAGCAACGTGCTCCATGTCATCGGGTGCTGGAGAAAATTTCGTGGTGTGGTGGAACGCAACGGAGCAAGCCAACTTACCCGGTCCACCGGAAATACCGACATCAGACAGCACGACGACTGGGCCATCTGCACAACGACGTCAGCCATGATGAACCTCCCACGCGACGATGACCGCTGCGATCGGCGTTCCGTCCTTGAGGGTGTCGCGGGAGTCGCTGTAATCCCGCCGGAAACCGAGTGAGGCATTGACGCCGGAAAGTACGATCTCCACCGCGGAAACTGTTGCCGTAACCGGAAGCACCACAGCGGTCTGATCAACACCGCCAATGATCGGAATCAGAACCATGTTTCCGGTGACGGCGGTATTGGCTGAAACCAGACGCAGCACCACCTTGGAAACATTGTACTGTTCATCAAAGAAATTCATTGTGTCAGCGTTATCGTCAAGCCACACCCGGCGCAGATTGTTGTACGCCCCGCAACCGGCGGCAAGAACCGGATTATAGTCTACCGTTCTGGGAGGCAGGTTGTCGACTGCCTCTTCAATCAGCTGTGAAACATCCTCATCGGTTGTGTATCCACCGGATGCCAGCGCCTCGGCAATCGCTTCGGCGGCGATGGACGAAGCCTGCGCGGGGGTGGTGCGTCCCGCCACCAGCGCTTCAACCTGCACCGCGGTATAATATTGTTCACCGACCGGCTCCGGGGTTCCGGCGCTGGAAATCCGGTTGCGGATCGCCAGACCGGAAATCTGCAGCACAAACGAAGGATTGGTTTCTCCTGCCGCCATGCCGGTTAGCTCGCAGTTGATCCGTTTGGTTTCCGCATCGCCGAGCCATTCCGCCGCCTCGACGGTGTTGGTTGCCGAGATCGGGATTGCGATCTCCGCCACCGTTCCCGCTGGAAGCGTGACGCCGGAAACGCTGATCTGGGTGTTGTCGGCGACAATCTTCGGCGTCGTTTCGGCGTCGTAGTCGTCGTCCATCACAAATTCCCACGCCCCGATGTTGTCGAACGTCTCAGGCGCCATCGCGTTGCCTTCGGCGTCGAACATCCGCAGCCGCAGCATATATTCGCAGCCGATCACCAGTTCCGGCGGCGTAACCGTCTTCACCGCGTAGCTGTCCACGCACGTCCCGAGCGCCGTGCCACCTTTGACATTGATGATGATATTTTGCATTTTCCTCTCCGTCCGGTAAATTTATTGAAACCTGAAACCACCAGAGGTGGCAAAATTCTGAAAAAACCTGCCCCGCAGCCTGCAACCTGTTACTGTTGACCCGATATGGTAGGACCCTCCCCCTGTCGGTCGGTTCGGGTTATGCAAATAATTGTCGTCCCTCGTCCACGTGGCCGGAGTGTCTGCCGGTTGTGGGTGGAGGAACCAAGTCATGACATTTTCCGGCAATTCGAGAGACCCGGAATTATATTCGCGCTGTTGATAAACACCGTCTGTAGGCCAGATCGTTCCCCTGGCCGCCAACCACAGCTCGGGTACAAATCCGCCGCGAAATGGCGTTGATTTAATGCGTATGCCCACCGTCTTCAGCGACACAATGTACCCATCGGTGTAGCCGGAAACACTGGTAAACATGTTACGGTCAAAGCGGTCCGTTGTGTAATAATTTGTTTCATCAACCACCTGTTTCCCGGCGATTCTAATCGCCTCGTTTTCGGCCGCTGACATGCTTGAATATTTGCCACTACTGTCAACCTCGCGTGTCGTTACATTTATTTGCGCCTCGCACGTCGTTAGGTACAGGCGGTTCAGGCAATTGCGCATCCGTTGAAAGAGAGACGCGACATTGTCCGTGGTGAGAGTAATGGGCAACTCGCAAATTCGGCATCCGGGATCCAGGTTTACAGTTCTGAAACTCAACATTCGAGGGAAATCACTATAACTTGAGTCGTATCCGGTCATATCCGGGTCAACAAAATGCCCGATTAAATATTCAATGACCTCGACCATCAATTCGACCCATGACCGGTTCAGTGGTAACCCTGGGCCAATCTGCGCGAGTTTTGACAACTCATCAAACATTTTTATTCTGTCAATAACCGACATGCGTTCGCACACCGCCTCAAATAGGGCAAACGCATAGTTGGCGTTTCGAGGATCTGGAGCACTCCAATCCATTCCGCAATCGCTCCAGTTTTCAGGTGAATTTAGTGCCATACCGGAACCTCTCCTAAATATATACAGGCAGAGGTTGTCAGTAATTTTCTGCCGGCATATGTAAGGCTGACGTCTGGGTGTGTTCGCTGGTAACTCTCCAGGTGCCTGTATTTGTAAACAACCGTCTGCGTTTCAGAGGGTTCTTCCCCCTCCCACCAAAAACTGCGGTATCCGCGGTAATACACCCTCCATTTGCCGTTTGAATCCGGGGTGATCCGGTAGCCGATTTCATTTTGACCACCCTCGTAATAACACTCGCCGAACCTGCCGATGTTTGAAACAGAACCACGTCCTCCACTCAATTTCCAGCACATCTGACCCAAAAAAATCCTCCCGGATTCCCCGTCGGTGGCGAGGTATTCACCAGCAAGCCCATCTCCACTGGAGGCGATTTTTTCCCAGCGAGGCAAGTAGAACTCCAGTACCGCGTAGGGTGAGCCACTCAGCGAACCGGTGGGGCTTTGCGTTGAACTGCTACCCCATAATGGAGGATCCCCTATGTAATAACCATCATCGGAGTCGCTCGGTATATATCCTGGAAAGCGCGATTTTATTAAACAATACGCTGTGCCTCTGTCATTTGTCGCATAATAGGCCCAGTCAGATCCATACCAATACTGATGGCCCCGTACCAGACCATTTCCAGGTTTCAAAATAACGGTTCCTGATTTCAACAGGTTTGTTGAAAACGCCGAAATATAAGACAACCCGTTTGTCAGCCGATACACAGAAACACCATAATAACTGGCAAAAGCCGACCGAACCGATGGACAAAAATAATTGCCATCGACCATTTTTGTAAATACAACGTTCACGAGTATTCTCCGTTAACCTGCTCTGTAAAAAATGGGTGGGCTACTATTTTTGTCCCAATTGGTGGCAATGTGTTAACCCCACCATCAACAAGTGTAAGAATTGCCGTTCCCGTCACGGATGCACCGAACCCGTTTGCATACAAGTCGACGCCGATCATGTCATTTTGATACGCTCTGACTATCGCCGGACACGCGCGGTATTGTTTTTCTCTGATCCCATGCACACAAACCAGCGAATAAAATGCGGAATTTATAACCACGACCTCTCCCCCGACATCTGGGGAGAGATTTATTTTGCCGTTTATATTTTTAACCGTCAATCGCCTCGCTGTAACGGCTGGATGGAGTCTGCTTATCCCGGCAATCAACACCGGTCCAACTGTACCGGCAGGAATATCCGCCTGAGTTATTCCCCACGCGAGCGGTTCAACACCACTTTCTACCTGGTCGCCGACAATGAAAACAGTGTCGATGACCGAGTGGTAATTGTCCTCGATAACGGCGGAATCGTCAGGAGCAACGCCAATTATCCAAACAGGTGAATATTCGTCAATGCCATCTGGGCATATGCCGTTTACAATTATCGTCCCCGGAGTTACCGAGGCTCTCAATACCGGATCTCCTGCTACTGGGCCGACGGTACTCAATATGCGGTTAATGGCGTTGTACCTCTCCGCGCTCTCTGGGAACGCGATTTCTCCAGACGTGGCACTCCTGAATGTGATCATTAAAATTTCTCCTCTTCCGTATCGTCAATCAGCTTGCCACTCCGTTGTTCTGTCACAGTTCCAACCCCCAATAGACGCAAATCCGCGTATTTGTAAACACGTGACACAACCGCATATTTCAATGAGGCCAAATCGACGGCAGTTTGAGGCGTTACCCAGACATAATCCCAGCCATAAACCTGCGGAATTACGAGGCCGTCGAGAATTTTCACATTTGTTTCATTCCGAGCAATCGCGAACTGGTGTGTTACGTCTACGAGATAATCGCGGCTACTGTTGAGGTATGGCGCGCTTATGTCTGCGCCGAGATAAAGCACTTCTCCCTCCTGCCAGCCATGAAATTTGTATTTATTGAAACAACATGACAGCTCTGCAACCATTTGTTTGTATTTGGTGGTAACCTCATCCGCCAGCATAGTTGCAACACACGTTTCTCTCAGTTGTGGCGCATGTATATCCAGGCCCGCCGCCTCCCGGAACACTCCGTCTCGACCATTCCAGTTGATGTCAAATCCAGGATTTCCGGGAGAAGGGGCTCCTCCGCGGTAAAGATTCCTCTCGTAGGCGCGGGAAATGTGTCGCTGCCCCCCCGTCGTCGAAAATGTCCAAACCTCGTCGCCGGCCTGGCGATCTGCCTTCGAACGACTGGTTCCAACTGCCATATATGAGGAGTCGGGAGTATAGGTAATCTCCACCTCGGCGGTTCCGTTGCCGATTTCTCGCAATTCAGTGTTTGAGCGTTTTGATGCGCCCACCGTCGGGGGCGTATTGTTGTAAACCTCCCGTAGGACCTCCGACGCACTGACTGTCGGCGCGATACCGGTCACCAGGTAGGTAACCCGAATTGACGAAACAACTCCATCCTCGTCGATAGAACTGGCGACGCTGCGCAATTTTTGAATCACCATGTCAATCTCCAAAAAAATTTACAGAAACCTGGGCACGATTTGCTATGTCGCGAGTTGTTGTACGTAACTCCTCGGTGAATCGCGCTGTTCGTTCAGATGCTCGCGCAGTACGTTCTGCCGGGCTCCCGGAACTACCCAGCATTTGCCAGAGATTACGCGCACTGAAATCACCAATCGCCCCGGCGTTATTTCTCTCCGGCGCCTCATTCGCGGTTATTTGTTTCCGAAACAACTCATCGGAAACGGCCATTGCCTCCTCGAGCTGTTTTCGCGCCTTAGCTAATGTGCGGCGCTCCGCATCCGTAAACACAGAACCTGCCTCTATGCGTTTCACCGCGGATTCATACTGCATTCGCAATGCTGCAACCTGTTTGTTGGCCTGGTTGATTGCGTTTTGCAGAAATTGGTTGTACCCCTGCTGATTGCCAGATTTTTCATAACTGTCCAACTGGCGGTTAAACGCATCCTGCCTGAATCGTTGCGACCGTTCAGCCAAAAAATTTTTATAACTGTCCAATTCGTCCGCAAATGCGTCTGCGCTGGACTGGCGGATTTTCCGTCGTTGTTCCTCCAGGTCAATTATTTCGCGCAAATCCTTGAGCTCCTGCTCGGACATGTTGTATTGGTCGGCGGATGTGAAATCCTCCACCGTGGCGTATTTGCCCGACTGCCGGGCGAAAACGCGTTGAATTTTTTCGTCGAGCATTTTCACCTGCTGGTCCGCCTCGGCGGAATCGAACCGGATGTTCCACCTCAAATTGGCAATCCCTTCGAGCGCCCTACGCTGTGCCTCGGAGGTTTCGACCGATGCCCCGCCAACCGGTTTTCCATCAATGCCGACCTCCCCATATTTAAGTTTGGCCAATTCTCGGCGCAATTTCACATTTTCGGCGTAGTATGTTTCATTCTCGGAATCTATCTCCGGATTTTCACCAGGCAGATCATCCCAAGATAAAAAACCACCAGTCAAATATGACAAAATTCCGATTCTACTTTTATCGTTCGAATCGATTGCTTCTTGATTTTTTCTGATCGATTCCTCAATTGCCGCGATTCTCTGCTGTTTCAGCTCCTCTTTGCGCAGGGCAATCAGTTCAGCGAGGCTCCGTTTTTCCGCTCCCATGCGCGAGATCATCGCGTCGACGGAACCGGCGGTTTCGTCGTAGGCGATTCCGAGATCTTCGAGCAGCCCAATCGCCTCCGTCCGTTCTGCGCTGTTTAAGTTTTCATATTTCTGCAACTCTTGAAGCCGCTCCATGGCCGCGGCCTGTTTCTGGTTGTTCTGCAAATTCTCGTCTGCCGCCTTCGCTGCTTCGTCCGCGGCTTTCCGGGCATTTTCCGCCGCCTCTTCCTGTTTCGAATTGTACCAGGAAACCGCCGCGGAAAGCGCCTCTATGGCAACCGAAATCCCGATGATTGTCCATCCGACCGGTCCAATCGCCGCGAAAAACGCTCTCGTCGCCTGTGACGCCGCCTTAAAGCCGCGAGACAGCAACAACGACGCGCGCCCACCCACGGTAGCGGCCGTCGCATTCGCCTTGACCGCCGCAGTGCTTGCGTTCACCGCCACCATCGCTTTGGAGACTTCCGCCCGGGCTTCCTTTTGCGCAATCGCGAGCTTTCGCGTCGCCTCCACGCTGTTGTTCGTCGCCACCTCCTGAGCTCGCAGGCTCGTCTGAGCCTCGGTGTAGGATTGCAGATTCACAAACCCGCTGGAACTCCCGGTCGCAAGCGTATACTGCTGGCGCGCCTTTTCGTTCAGCGCCGCTTCCTGCGCGACCCGTGCTTTGCAGGCTGCCAGTTTCTGCTGTTCCGCCACGGTGACCGCCTGCGCTTCTTTTGCGGCGTTGCGGATCTCCATGTAGTGCCGGCGGGTTTCCGAGGCTTCGCGGACCGCGTCGCTCCGGGTCTTTTTCAGCTCCTTGAGTTTTTCCATATCCGCCGCCCCGCCCGCCGTCATGAGATTGCGGCCGATGTTCGTCTTTGCCAGAAGCGCCATCGCCGCAACGGTGGCGGTGGTGACGTTCAAAAATGATTTTGCCGACGGGGTGAGGTTGTTGTAAAATTCCAGCAGCTCCCGCGCTTTGACGACCGTCTCCTGCGCGATCGGCTGAACCTGCGTCCCCACTTCCGCTTTGAACTGTTTCAGCGCCTCGCGGAGATCGGTCAGCTCCTGCGCGTAGGTGCGCGGCGCATCCGGGCGGAGGTAGTCGCCGGCGGCGTTTTTCGTCTGCTGCATGATCTGGGCGAGAATCGCCTGCGCCTTCGCCTGCGTTTCGGTCGCGCCGGTCGCCGCCTGAATCGCCGCCACCTGGTCGCGGAAATCGTTTGTATCCTGCCGGATAACCACCCCCATCATTTTCAGGCTGTCGGTTTCACCGGTGAGGGCGGCGGTCATGCGTCGGATCGTTTCGGTCTGGTCCAGCCCCTTGAAGCTCGCCACGTCGATCCCGCGCTCGATGATCTGCCGCGCAAAATTCAGCGCATCCGACTGACCGAATCCGAATCCGGTCAGCATGTCGCCGATGTCGGCAACGGAGTTGGTCGCCGTCTGGGCCGAAATATGGTAGGTCTCAGACAACTGCCGCGCGGTTCGCGCCGCCTCCTCCCTGATCTCGGTGAAGGTATATTTGAGCTTGTTGTTGCCTTCTTCGAGCCTCGAGAACTCCGCCATGGCGCCGGTGACAAAACTTCCAACGGCGCGAAATGTCAGATAACCGGCGGCAAGGGTGGCAATTTTTTTGAACGTTGTTTCACTACGTCCCTCCAACTCGGTTAAATTTCGCTTATATTGAGAAACGTCCAGCTGAACTGCCGCGGACATGACACCCAGGTCGAAACCCATAAAAAACCTCCTGACCGTTTACTGGTCAGGAGGTTGTCAACATCGAATTTTATTCGGCAGCAATTTGTTCCAGCTGTTTCCGGTGTTCATCCATTTGTCGGCGTAGGCGCTGAATGGCCCGGTGTGTCATTTCCTCGGTCACTACGGCGGCGTCATTTTCCGTATTTTTGAGCAGAAATGAGCCACGACCGGCAAACAGGTGTTTGGAACATTTCCCTCCATATTTCGCCGCCGCGTAGGGCGTGAAAAATTCATCAATCGCCGAATCGAAGCGGATGCGCCGGATCAAGCCAAACAGGCTCATAAACACAGGGTAACTGAGCGACAGCACATATTCAATGCTCCAACCGAACTCACGCATGATCCGGCAGGCGAGGAAATCATAGTCGATGTCGCCATGGGGCGCGGAGTTATTTTCTTCTCCGCGCCCCCGATTCAGTTTTTTGCAGCGGGTCGCGGCTGGTCGTCATTTTCCGGGTCGCCATACATGAGGTAGGCAGCCAATTCCGCCAGCCGAGGAATGTCCAGACGATTCAGTGAATCGTGGTATTCGGCCGGCATAACCGTTTTCACCAGGGCGATCAGCCGGAGGCGGAGCGCCTCAAAATCGGCGATGCTTTTTCCTTTGGCCAACGCCTCGGAGATTTCGTTCATTTCCGCCAGTTTGCCGACCGGGAGCATCGGACAGTTGAATCCCTCGCCATCCGTACCGCCGGTCTGAATGAACACCTGGGTCTGAGTAAGTTTCGGAAAAAATTTCCCCATTGCGCTGCCCTCCTGTTACGCATAGGTGAACGGTTTGCCGGTATCCTCATCGGGACGGCAGAGGTAGACCAACTGGACGCTGTTCGGGTCGTCGCCGTCCTCCAGAGTCATCGACATCCCGGGCTGCAGAAACGCATTCGGGAAAGTGATTGTTTTCGCGCCTTCATCATCCGTGATCGGAACCAGCGTGACGGCGACCGTTTTGGTGCTGTCCAGCACGTTGTCGCCCTTCTTGAACGCTCCCAGAAGCGGCAGCGCCGTATCGACGTCCTCGACTTCGAGCGTGAGTTTGACGTTGTTTTTAATGAGAAAACTCGCCTGCGCCTCCTCACCGGTCTCATACAACGTGACGTCTTTCGTTTCGACATCGGACTCAATCGTCGGAGCCGATTTCAGCGGCCCCAGCACGGTTTCTCCGGCTGAACAGACATATTTGTAGAGTTGCAGTTTGGCGATAAGCGCGTCGATTTGGGTCTGGGTGAGGGTGGTTCCTGCCATGGTAAAACTCCTGTATTGTTTGATTTTTCCGGTGGATTCCGAAAATTAAACCCCTTTTTTCATGCCTCCTGGTTTACCTGTGGACCGGTTGTCAACACTGAGAGCAACAAATTAAAACTCACACAGGTTTTGACCGTTCCGCCATCCTCTACGGTGTATGGCTCCGCGCCGCCCCGCGGTTCGATGTGGCGGATTTTCGTCTCTCCGCAGGTGAATCCGGCGCACGGGAACAGCCCGTTCAGGCAGGAGAGCAGGATCATCGCGGCGTCGCGGTCGTCGAATTTTCCGAGGATCTGGACGTTCCACGTCCGGGGGCGGAAACCGTAGAATCCGGCGGCCGAGACCTCCGAGCCGAACAGCACACCGACGCCGGTTCCAACGCCCTGCGGAATGCCTCCACGGAAGATGCCCCTGTCGAGCTCCAGATTGAGTTTCCCGGCCACCCATGCGGTGAAATCCCGTTCAATCGTCACCACATCCATTAATTTTTTCTCCTGAAGTAAAACTCGATGATTTTGCGAATGCGGTCCCGTTTATTGTCGAGGGCGCGGGTGATGAATTTTCGGCCGACCTGTTTCCCGACGCGCTGTTGTTTCGCCACCGAACCCGCCCCGAGGTTGTAGGTTCCCTCGTGCATTCTGACCGCGTAGGAGGCCGCCTGATGGTTGGCCGGAACGTAGACCACGGCCGCCATTTTCCCGGTTGTCTGGTCCTGTACTACCTCGCCGCGGATACTCTCCGTCAGGTGTCCCTCCCGGAACGGCGCCAGATCTTTCGCCTCGCCGGAAACCTCGTTCGCGCACTCTTGCAGCGCGTTGAACGACCGCCGGGGGACGGATTTCAGCGCCTTTTCCACGCCGCTGTGGAATTTGCTCATATCGACGTCGATTTTGATTTCCGGCATCTTACACCACCGCACACCGGCAGCCGCGCACTCTCCCGGAGAGGTCGCGGCAGATTTTTACCGATTTGAGTTCATAGGTGACGCCGTCGATCACGATCCGGCCCGGCAGGCGGGGGATCTCCGGCGGGGCGACCAGGACGATTTTCCCCTCCTGAATCGTGCCGAAATAGTCGATATCGCGCTGGGAAAAGTCGATCAGCCTTCCCCGCGCCGGAATGCGGGTGTACTGCAGTTTCCCGTCGGCGATCGAACCGGGAATTTCGAGGGTGATGTCAGTGTCAGGGTGAAACATATTGAACTCCGCCTTTGAACGAAACGGAGTTGTCAACATGAATCAGGCGAGGACAAACCGCTGCCCGCCCTTAGTGAGTTCGGTGAGCGCCCAGACCAGCGCGTCCATCCGGTCGGGGCTTTTCGTCGCCGTCAGCGGGGCGAAACCGGTCATCTCCTCCTCCAGATCGGGGAAGGCTCCAACGTGATGAACGCGCCCCTTTTCGTAGAGCGCCGCCGCCGGTTCCGCGCGGATGATCTTGCCGTGCGACGCCCGCACCGCCCGGAACGGCAGATCCGGATCAATTTGCCGCAGCAGCCCCTCGATCAGGTCGCCGCCGTTGTTCACCTCGCCGACCACCCGGTCCGCCTCGAACTCCCGGCAGAGTTTTACCACCTCCCGGCACCAGGAGAGCGGATCGGTCCGGCAGCTCCGGTCGGCGAGCACGTAGAAATCCCCGTCCACCCCCATCCCGGCGGCGACGATTCCGGTGTAGTCGCTCTCCTCGCCGCCGGTGACGGCGGGATCCACCCCTACCACCACCCGCACCAGCTCCGGAGCGTTCACGACGCGGGCGGAATCGATCATCGACTGACGCCACAGCGCCCCCTCGGTGTCGTCGAGCCATTCGCCGTGCAGGAAGCGCGCTCGCTGACGGAGCGAGAGGCTGCCGAGCGTCTCCTCGATGTATCCCGCCGGCAGGTTTTCGCGGTTGTCCTCCGGGTTGATCCGCATCGCCGCGTAGTCGCCCGGATTGCGCAGCGCCGTGCGGTCGATCGGCTGCAAATGCTGAACGAAAACCCGGTATGCCCAGTGCGATTTCGAGGGCGGGTTGCAGTCGTAAAACGCCCGGTTCCGGATCTCCGGGCAGTTCTGCGCGAGACGGGTCAAAGCGGTCTGGACGCTCGAATAGTCGAGTTCGGAACACTCGTTGAAGTAGAGCGTCGCGAACTCCTTGCCGAGGATTTTATCCGCCCGCTGGGCGTCGTCGAGGCCGATCAGCCAGATTTCGGAACCGTTCGCCAGGCGGAACACACTGTCGCTCTGGTTGAACGTCACGTTCCAGCCGGGAAACCGCAAATGCAGCGCTTTCGGCAGCGTGTCCATGCCGATGGAAGTTTTGACGCCGTTGAAATGCCGCCGGATGATCGCGTGACGGCTGCCGGGAGCCTTCCCCGCCCGGGCGAGGATCGCGCAGCAGAGGACGAAGGTTTTCCCCGACCGCGAACCGCCGAAGAGCATCGTATGCCGCGCCGGGCCGGAGAGCAGGCGGAGGGCGCTTTTCTGGGCTGCGGTGTATTGAAACATCCCCGGAAAGTTGCCACCCTCGGCGTTTGAGCCTCGGGTCCCGGCTGCGCCGGGCTTCGGGTACTTTCCGGGGGGCCCGGTCTCCGGCATTCCGTGCGGCTGCGCCGTACTCTTGCCTGCGACATTTGATTTTTCATTCATCAGAACCGCAGCTCCAGCTGTCCGGATTCCTGCGCCGCCTTCCGGATGCAGGGGGTGGTGAACTCCTGCCGCGCCCGGCGGATTTTCCTGACCGTCATCGCGAGCAGCCCGGCCAGTTCCGGGGATTTCCGGGCGGTATCGAGGAGTTTCCGGTGCATCCCCTGCCGGGAAATACCATGGATCCGGGCGAGTTCGGCGACGGTGAACCGTTTGCGGTCGCGGGATGGGGCGATGATCTCGGCGAGAATGCCGAGCGTGTAGTTGTCGAGGTGGAGCAGAAAATTGAGGAACCCGGCGAAATCGGCCGCATTGTGCGCTTCCGGGGGTGTCTCCAGCTCCTCTTCCGTCTCCTCGCCGGGGGTATGATCATAATCGGCGAGATCGGGCGCCCATTCGGCGACGCTGTCGAAATTCTGTCCGCCGAGCGGCCGATTCATCCGGGATTCGGTTTCGGTGCAGAGGCGGCAGGCGGCCGCGAATTCGCACAACCGCCCGCATTGATCGAATTTTCCCCAGCACTCCGGCGCCTGTTCCATACTGAAAACCTCCTGATCTTCAATATAGTGCCGTTTCCGGAACTATCAAACAATATTATGGATTATTTTACAAAAATCTTGCGTTTTAATCCATTCTGAAATTCCAATATGGAGCATCGAAAAAATACCCGGCGCAACCGTTGTCACCAGTTTTTCACGGTGGAACAGTTTGCAATGCAAAGCCTCCGGGGATATAGTAATGACGCCACATCATCACATCTCCCGGAGGCTTCTGTCATGGATCTGATTGTCAACATAACTTGCGCGGTTATTGGAATGATCGGCGCCTATGGTATCATGAAAGCACAGGAGCGCGGACAAATGAAGATGAACATGCAATTTGAGCTGGTCAATGATATGCAGTCGATCTGGGAGCGCATGGCCGCCGATTTTTCCCGTGGTGAAGTGTCGGATTCCCTGAAAACCGCAGTCAGGATGGCCGGGCACAAGATCGATATATACTGCAATTCCCGCTGGTTTCGTCGTGGTGCGAACCGCAAACTTCGGAATGCCTGGCATACTTTTCAGGAAACGTTTGCCGTATCGGTTCCGCAACGGCCAAAGCGTGGCTATGGGTATGAAAAGGTGTCGAAGCCGTCTGATTTCGGGCTGGACATGAAACTTGAAGCAGTGTTGGAAGCTCTCCATTGATCTACCTTCCAGCCCTCGTCACCCGTTTGGGCCGGAAAAGAAAAACCCGGCTGGCAGGCCGGGCTGAGTTCATTTGAAATTCATTCATCATCCAGGCCGGGGACTTTCACATCGCGGTATTCCGGCACATTCCGGCGGAGCACGCGGATCGCTTCGGCAATTTCTTCTGCGAACTCCGGACAAACGGTCTTGAGCTTACGATAATCACAACCGTTTCCACTGAGGACAGTGTGAGCTAAATCATATACCAGATCCTCGTGCGTTCCCATGCGTTCGCCAAGTCCGCTATTCATAGGTCACCTCCACAATCTGCCGAATGATGAAGCCGTCATCGTTTTTTTCATAATATACCTTATCCACCCGGTATTTTCCAGTCGAAGGAAGCAAAACCTCCTGTTCATCAGGAACGTGGCTGATGGACGAAACATCCAACGCATGCTTCCCCTTCGGCACCGTGATTTTGAAAACGACCGCTAATCGCCCATCTTCCCCGGCAAATCCGCATGCCACATCAAAGGAACGAGAAGTACTCTGAAAGCCTTTGACATCGATTGTTGAAATATTTCCTGCCTCAAAAATCTTCATTCCAACCGGATCGACTACGCCACGCCATAAAGTCAGCGTTTCTTCCGTCATCGATTTTCTGATGGCCTGATTGAGGTGTTCCACTTTGCGGTCGAGTTCTGGATTGCCTCCTTTACCTTTGCGCAGATAGTCGTTCAGTTCTACATGGCCTTGCGATTTGGTATACTCCCTGACTTCGTTCAGCTCAACATCTGTCAGCGGCTGATTTTGCTTGATTCCCAGCCCGGACAACGGCAACTCCGGCTGTACTGCTGCAGAAGCGTCTTTTCCGGGCTTAGCCGTGGCTTGTGGTAGCTTTTTCGGTGTTGCCGGGGTAGTTGACGCGGATTTCTGCTTTGACGCGGCGGAGGGGCCTTTCTTAGCTTTTTTCGGCCTCAGGCTGTTTCGGTACTTCTGCCACGCCTCCTTGTCGTCCTTCTCCTCCTTCCCGGGGGAGTTGACGCCCGCTTTCGGGCGGCCGTCGGCGGTGAAATCCTCCTGCTGCGCGAACTCACCGACCGCGACGAAAGAGTGAGTGCAGTTCGGGTGGCACAGCCCGGCGGCGGTCGCCTGCGAAACGGTCGGGAGCCCCTCGGTGGCGCCGCTGATCGACAGAAGGCGGTTCTCCCACACCGCGCAGGCGGGGCAGGGGTTGCCGGAGACCGTCACCCGGACCACGTCGTTGCCGTTTTCGGCGCAGGTGTCGAAATAGGTCTGCCGCCCGGCATTCAGCAGCACCGTCCGGGAGAGCATTTTGCAGTACGATTCATTGTCCCAGACGCGGCCGCCGGCGTCGACGAACTGAAATTTTTCCGGGCGCAGGAGGATTTTCCCGAGCAGCATCTGCTTTGTCTGCTCCGCGGTCATGGCGCTGGTTCCGGCCAGCCGGAACACATCCGCGGCGGCCTGCCGGAGGAAGGCAACGTCGGTTTTCAGCATGTTCTGCGTCATTCCGGCGACGTGGTTAAACGCATCGTGTTGAAAAATTTCGATTTTGTTCTTGTCGATCTTGCCGATCACCGAGTTCCCGAGGTCGTGCAGCGCGTCGAAGTAGTAGCTCTCGGCGACGTAAGGGATCGCCCGTTTCATCTCCGCGACAAACGCCTCTTCGAGTTCTCCGTAGTTGCGTTCGAGCTCGTTTATGAGTTCAACCACCCATTTGCCGTCGGAAGGTTTCCCCCCGGACAACACAAATTTCTGCAACCGCGAATTGAGCTGTTCGCGCGCCGCCCGGTAGATCTCCGTCATCTTGCCGGTGGTGGCGGTGATCTCCCGGTTGGCTTTTTTGTGCTGTTCGAGGGTTTTTGCGACTGGATTCATGATAAAAAAGCCGGGCATGTCCGCCCGGCGGGATTCAACCTCTTGACGTTCGGATGGCGCCGGGGCGGCCCCGGAGGTGTTCGAGAAACCGCTCCGCTCGGCTGGCAATCGCCGGATTACTGCGGCTGCGGTAGGTGCGCGAGCCGATACCGTCGACGCTCTCACTCTGGATCAGAGCCGCCGCGGGATTGATCCCCTCATCCGGACTGGTCAGCAGGAAGAGCGCCTGTTCGCAGACCGCGCCGACGGCGAACGGGTTTGCGTAATCGAGCTCCGTGCCGCCTAATTCGAGCGAAATGTCCTGCTCGGCCATCGCGAGTGCGGCGGAGCGCTCCTCCTCGGATTTGGCGCTCCAGACGGCATTCTGCAAATGAAGCGCGAAATATTCGTCAGCCCTGTCGATTTCCAGCATTTTTGCGCCCCTTTCCGGCCGCCGTGCCGTTTTCGGCTTCGATCAGCCTCCGGACGGCGTCATCGGAGAGCTGTGCATCGAACTGGAGCGCCTCCGCCTGGTTGTTCCGGATGAACTGGACCACGCCGCGCCCGGCCGCCCGCTGGATCGAGATGATTTTCACCATGAGTTGTTCCTCCGTTAAAAAATCCCCCGGAGCGGCATTGAGAGAGGGGATCGCCACCGCTCCGGGGAGGGGGGGGAGTGCCTTATTCGGTCACCGCCTTGGTCGGGACCGGGTTGTCCTCGGTGTTGGCGACCGTCACCGTACCGGCGGCGGCCTTGATCCCGGCGAGCGCCGCGGAGGAGGCCTGGACGCCCTTGATCCGGCAGAGCCGCTGCTTCGCGTTTTTGAACTCAAACGTGAGTTCGCCGAGCGCCATCCGCTTGATGCCGTCGAATCCCTTCGGGGTGGCGTCCTCGTCGGTGATCGCGCGCCCCTTGAGGTTCGAGAGGCCGAAGCCGGCGGGATCGAGCACCCAGACATCGGTATCCGGCACATCCGGATCGGCCATGATGGTCATGCCGCGTCCGTTGATCTCGTTGACCACCACTGCGACGTAGGCGCCGCGCCGTTCGTCGGAACGGAGGATCCGCAGCCGGTCCTTGTATTCACTGGAGAGAACCCGCGCCTGTCCCGGACTGCACAGAATCTGCATCGGGTTTCCGCCTTCGCCGAGGATCGCCTGCGCGGCGTCGTTGACGAGGTAGCTGTCGAGCCGGGCGCCGGAAGCGTCCACCGAGAGCCCGCCTTCCTGAGTGCCGAAGAAGTAGAGCCCGGCCGCTTCGCCGCGGGCGGTTCCCGACGCCTCGACCCGGCGGCCGAAGAGGACGACCCGGTTGAGGTCGCGGGTGAGTTCCTGCATTGCAAAGGCGGTCTGGCGGTTGAGCTGGTTGTCGACGCCGCCGTAGACATCGATCGCCAGCGCCGAGCCGGAGAGGATGATCTCCTTGCGGAAAATCTGACAGCAATTGTATTCGGTGGCGGACTGGTGGTAGTTCTCCTCGCCATCGCCATTGCTGGATCCCTCCGCCATCGGGGTGGAGACGATGTTGAGCACATCGCCGTTGGCGGGAGTGCTCTTGCTCGAACCGTTCGCGGCAACCAGTGCGACCGTCACGGTGGTGCCGCTGACGGAGGCGACGCGGAACAGCGCCGAATCGTCCCGGATGGTCAGCAGCGTGCCGACCTTGACTTTGGCGGCATCGGCGGCGCTGACGGTGCAATTAAGGCTGGAAACGCTGGTCGCGGTGATACTGCGCCCGGCGATCTGATCCTCCAGCCACTCGTGCTTCTGCTGGTGCGCGACGGCAACGGTCTTGAAGTTGGAGATGAAGCGCGGCTCATTCTTGATGACGGTCGAGAGGATGTCCGAGAGATCGCGCTTCTTGTTCTGGAAACTGTAACTGTACAACATGCTTTTTTCTCCTTTTTGGGGTTATTTGACTTCGGGAGCGTTATTGATCTGCTCGATAAGGTTGCCGAGCCGGTCGTTGAGATCGGCTTTCGGCGCGGGCGGCTGATCCTTCGGCGGATCGGCGGGACCGGCACCCGGCTTCACGGCGGCGGCGAAATACTTCGGCGACTCCTTCTTGAGCTTCTCGATGAACTCGCCGGTTTTCGCCTCGTCGGAGAGGTCGATCCCGTTCTTTTCCGCGAGGTAGTCGAGGTAGTCGGCGTCCTCGCACTTGTGTTTCCCGGCCAGATCGCGGATGCGGTTGCTGCGGATCAACGCGGCATGCTCCTTTTTCGCACTGTCGCGCTCGGTTTCGGCGGTCCGGCGGGCCTCTTCGGCGGTCTTGAGTTTCGCTTCGGCGGCTTCGGCGCGCTTCTTGTAGCGCTCGGCCTCGGTCAGCTTCTCCTGTTCGGCGGCGTCGAGCTTCTCCTGTGCCTCCTTGAGCTTCGCTTCTGCAGTGTCGGCGCGACTGGAAAGGGCGTCCGGGTCGAACCGTTCGAGCTCGGCCTTTTCGAGCGCGTTGAGCTCCTCGCCGCGGGCGGCCTTTTTGATGATTTCAGCGAGTTTCATCGGGGGGGTCTCCTTCGTTTTCGTCTTGATCGTCATCGCTGTTGTCTGAAGTGGCGTTGTCAACACCGCTGAAGCCGAACTCCGGCACCGGGGCGGGCTGGAGGCTGTCAATTTCGGCGAGCAGGGCCTGTTTGCGGTCGTCGGGGATACTGCCGATCGCGTCGAGGAGTTCGACGGCGACGCCGAGGGCGGCCTTGCGGAACTCGATCCCGGCGTCCGGGATGTTCGAGAGCTGGAGGAGACCGGCGATATTCCGTTCGAGGTCGCGGACGGCGAATTTCCGGTTGTAGGTCACCTCCGGCACCGGCACGGCGGAATCCCATAGATTCATAATCGCCCACGCCCGCAGCTCCGCCTGTTCGAGCAGGTCGGCGCGGTTGGTGAGAAACTGGGTGACGTTCTGAAAGTCCCACGCCTTGGATTCGGCGGTCTGCGCCTCTTTGCTCCGGCTCTGGATCGCCAGCCCGACCACGTCGAAGAGCTCCTGTTTCAGGTTCGCATTTTCGGCGCGGATGGTGGAGGTTTCGACGCCGGAGGGGGAGATGTAACGGCTGATTCCCTTCTCCTCGACGCTCTCGATCAGCGCGGCGGAACGGGCGACGACGGCGGAAAACGTGTCGGACTGAGGATCATTTTTCCGGGTCGGCGCTCTCGCTGCGCCGCGGGCGAATGCCTCGGAGACCACCAGCATGCCGAACATCTGCTTGACGACATTCATCTGGGCTTCGGATTCGTTGTTGAGGATCGCGTCGGAAATGCGGACGACGTCCTCGAACCAGTGGTTCGCCTCGATGCCGTATCCGTCCGGCTCGATGAGTTCCACGAGCGGGATCACGCCGGTGGGATTGGCCCCCTCGGTGATTGCCCCGGTAATCGGGTCGTAGAGCCGCCACTTGTCGCGGGTCCAGAGCCGGACGCGGTGGACGGTGCGGCGCACCTCATCCGGATTCCAGTCGTAGGTGTGGAGCTCCTCGATTTTCGCCCAGACGAGCCGGCGGTCTGGTCCATACGCCCAGTCGAGCACGGATAACGGAGACAACGCCACACAGTAGGGGCGGAGGCGCTCCCGTTCGGCGCGTTCGCGGTCAACCGGCCCGTCGAAGGCGGGGGAACCGACGAAGAGCCAGGCGCGGCCGTAGACGTTGAGCAGCGTGGAGACCTGCCGCATCACCTCGTTGGTGCGGAGCCCGGAGCGGCTCCAGTCCTCGACCAGGGCGGGATCGGCGCCGGTGCGAACGGGATCGACGGCGAGGGCATACTGAGTGATGCGCTGGGCGATCGCGCGCGGATAGTTGAAATAATAGGCACGGCGGAGGCGCTCTTCGAATTCGAGCGGGATCTCGGAGACGTGGCGGATCAGCGCCTGCCGGATGTAGTCGAACCCGCCGGAATAGGCGTCGCGGGCCCGTTCCCAGTCGCGCTGATGAGCGCTGTATTCGGGGTGTCGGGTGTTGAAAGTGAAAACAGAATCGCTCATAAACCTTTTTCCTCTTCGATGAGTTTAACGGGGATGTTTCCGCCTTCGAACCCGAGTTCGTGACGGTCGCGCCAGCGTTCGGGGCGGCGGTTCTTGAGCCAAAAGATGGCGGCGGTGACGTCGGGGGGTACTTCGCGGGTGACGACGGTGCGGAACTGCCGCTGATTCTCCGCGTTGTCGGCGTAGGAGTTGGTGCGGACCTCCTCATAGGAATATCCGGTAGCGCGGCGGAAGAGGGCGGCTTCGACGGCGTCGTCGGCGTCAACCTTTCCCCGTTTTAGGGCCTCCACCAATTCCGGGTGCTGGTTCTTGTAGACGTTGAAGGCGGAGACGGAGACGGAAAATTTTCGGCAGATTTCCTCCTCGGTAGCGCCCTTGCGGCAGAGGTGTTCGATCCGCGCGAGGTGCGGACGGATGATCGTTTCGTATTTGGATTTTCTCCCGATTCCGGCCATAAAAAAAGCTCCGATGTTTTGCACACCGGAGCCGGAATTGTCAACAAAGCGGCGGTGGCGTCGATTACCGGAGCCGCCGCTCCCCTCGTGAATGTTATTGCTCAATTATTTTCATTTCTTGCGCATTTCATTATTCAGTTGTTCAGCTGTTGCATTTTTTTGCAACTACTCAATTTTTCTTCCGGTGTTCTCATCGATCCACGCCGCGCACTCGGCGCAAACGTGAAACTCTTCAACATCTCCGCTGTCGTGCAGCGCGCCGGAAACCGTCTCGAGCTCCTCCGCAGGAAACTCCTGATTGCAAAAATCGCATTTCATTTTACCCTCCTATTTGTAGTATTCCTTGAACCTCATTTTCCGGCAGAGTTTCCCGCCTTTCACGTTTACAAACGACGCGAATTTACGTTGTTCCGCCGTCGGCGTTGAATCGCCCGTAAAATCCCGGTACGGTTGCGCGAACGGGATAACATTCAGGTCAACCAGAGCACGAAGCCGGGTTTCCGCGTCTCCGATGTCAGTTACCAGCATGTAGACAAAAATTTCCCGCCTGAATCCTGCCTCCCGCACGAGCTCGACCGCTCTCCGGATCGGTTCGATCATCGCGACGGTGTCGCAGCTGAACCGGATGCACCTGATCCACCGGCAGACGGCCAGCAAGCGCGCATTTTCAGGCGTGACCAGCCGCGCGTCAAGCCCCTGATTGAAATCGATCTTCAATCTAAGCCGCGCCGCTTTTTCGAGCTGTTCCCGGACAAACTCCCCATCAGCAGCGAGAAAATTATTATCCAGCAATACGACCTCTTTCCTCCCTGCTGCAACCCGCTCGATGTCGTCAATCTCCTGCAAGCTTCCCTCCTTTTTCGGCACAATGCACCATTTGCAATTCCGAATACACCCGCGTGTCAGGAAGCCGAGAGCAGGGGGGAAATCCGGATACAGCGAGTAATCAGGGATCATCTGCTCGACCTCATCCGGGAGTTTCTCTTCCGGATCGTAACCCGTTCCGCCCCGAATCGGCTCCGGATCACCGGCCGCGTAATCCTGAAAATCCGGCGTAAACGTGAAAACCTTGCTTGCGTAAATCAGGTCCGGTCGGCTGAAAAGGGGGTCATACCATTCGACCGAATCGCCTTGCGCTTTATGCCACGCCGCCAGCTTCATCAGCGCGAGATTCGGGAAGTTGCGCCCGTCAACGTCAACCAAAGCGATTTTCATTCCTCCCCTCTCGCTTTCTGTTCAATTCTTCGTTCAACATATTCTATTCGCATCCCGATCCAGCGCATGACGTTCACGCACATGCTGTTTCCGCACGCCCTGTATCTTGGAGAATCCGGGCACTGCTCTGCCGGCTTGCCCCGCCACGGAATCCGTGTGTGATTGTCTGGGAATCCCATCAGGCGCTCCGTCTCTATCGGCAGCAGACGGCGGATAGCCGCGTGATTTTCATAGCAGACGATTGGCGAGGTCTCTATCACACAGTTCAGCCTTCCCGTATCCGGCATCCGGTCTTGGTCGCAATTAGCTTTCAGGGTTTCTGCGTAGTTATTTCCGTTCCAGAAAACTCCGCTGCCTGTCGTTCTAGTGCTGTTTTTAGCGTCGGGGGCAATGCCTTCCCCCTTGACGCGGCGCGGCGGAGTATTCCCCGGCAGGCAGCTGGGCTCAAATAGTACCGAGGCGGGATATCGCCAGTCTCCAAGATGTCCGACAACGAACACACGCCGTCTTCTTTGAGGAACGGCACGAGGGAAACCGTCCACTCGCACGTATTGAGCGTCCAGCACTCGCCATGCGCAACTATACCCGATTTCATCAATTTTCCGGAGAAACGCCCGGAAATCTTCGCCGCAGTTGCTGCTGAAAACCCCCGGGACGTTTTCCCAGACGAACCAGCGAGGACGCATTGTTTCAAGAAGTCCGCAATAGGCGAGACAGAGGGCGCTTCTCGGGTCATCGAGGCCATCTTGCTTCCCCGCGACACTAAATCCCTGACAGGGGGTTCCTCCCACGAGAAGATCAACTGTTCCACGATACTTTTCTCCTTCAATTTTCGTCATGTCCCCGAGGTTTGGAACATTTGGGAATCGTTCTTTCAGCACCGCGCACGGAAACGGCTCGATCTCGGAAAACCAGACGGCTTCCCAGCCGAGCGGCATCCACGCAAGGCTTGCCGCTTCCACGCCTGAACAAACGCTCGCGTATTTCATTCCTCCCCCCTCGCTTTCTTCAGCACCTTCCTTGTTTCGCACAATTTGCACTTTTCGCAATCCGGGTGCATCATCATACACAGCGCGCAATGCCGCTTCAACTGCTCGTACATCTCCGGCGCGGCGGCGATCAGAAAGGCATTCCATTTCCTTTCCTTGCACCAACCGTTTCCTTCTCCAAGCTGACAAACGGTTGTCGGAACCTTCCATCCGTTGCGGCGAAGGGGTACGCTTGCTTCCACCAGACGGGGGAGAGCTTCTGCATGTTTCCACGGACCCGGCGTAAATTTCGTCTCACTCATTTTCCTCAAACTCTCCTATATGCAAATTAAAACCTAGACTTTGAATTTCACCATCAAATCGCGTCAAACAGCGTAGGAGCGTCGATTTCGGCTTCTGCCGCAGTCAGATATTTAACGCCGTCGTGCCAGTAACCTGGGTTGAGCTCAACACCGATACCGAACCGCCCCATCTTCACCGCGCAATAAGGCACCGTCATAATACCGCCGAACGGGTCGTAAACGATCTCTCCTGGATTGCTCCAACGCTCAATTACCCGATCGACGATATCGAACTGCAACGGGCAAATGTGCTTCTCCAAATTTTTCCGAGACTGTTCTCCGTTGAGCGTCCGCATCCGTACCACATCGTCCCAAACCCACGGCGAGCGAGCCGGAACTCTGAACGTTTCAAACGTTGCCGGAAGCCTCCCGCGCTTCTCCATCGTCTCGGCCGCCTCAAGATGGGCGCTGTAGTCGTAAACGGTAACGGCCGCCCGCGTATGGAAAATCTCGTTGACATCTTCTAAGTCGTAGTTTTCCAGCTCTTCGGAAGTCAACAGACGATTCCCGGAGCTGTTCCATTTTGCCCGCGCGTCAATCTGCCAGCGCCCCCGGCTGTATTCAGCTTTCGAATGCTTAACCGGGAAATCGGCGTAACCTTTCGTATGGTCAGTAGGGAGCTTGCGGAACAACAGCAGGTATTCCGGACACCCAACTCCCATTTTCGTCCCGTCCTTGCAACATTCAGTCCATCCGAGCCGGTAAGTCTGGTTATTCTCCCTGACAACGTCGGTTTCGATGGTTATACGGCCGAAAAACTGAAAGCCGTGCTTGCGGAAATGCGCCACTGTTTCATCTGAAAACGGATCAACCGTCGGCATTCCGGTGCCGGTGACGCTTCCGAACAGAATCCGGTCTTTTACGTGAACCGCCGCCACCCGTCCCGGCTTCAACACCCGGAGAAGTTCCGGGGTAAGATAGTCCATCTGCTCGAAAAAGCGGTCGTTGTCGAGGTTGTGCCCGAAGTCGTTGTAATT
>CAKUKT010000004.1 GCA_934663655.1 uncultured Victivallaceae bacterium | reverse complement strand
GCGTGTCCTTGACATGCTCGTCAAAACTGTCAAGCGCATTGACCACACAGGCCACCCCGCCCTGGGCGAGCCGGCTGTTACATTCGTCGATCGCCCGCTTGGTTACCACCGCAACGCTGCGGCCGGTGCGGGCCAGATGGAGCGCAGTGGTAAGTCCGGCCAGGCCACTGCCGATGACGATGTGATCAAAATATTCCGTCTGATTGATTTTCATTTTTTTCTCGAAAAAAAGGATTGTCAAACACGTGATTCCGTTGTAAATTACACCATTGACGCGTTTTTTTCAATCTGCAACCCGACAATTCCGTAATAATAACCGATGGTCATCCCGAGATTTTTTCATCAGCGCGAAAATGGTTTTCCCCGCGGATTCCCCGGAACTGGTTCCGGAGCGGTGATTTCGCTGGTCGCGGGTATGGCGGCGGCGGCGGCGCTGCCGCCGGCGAATCTTTCATTTCTCGCTTACATCACGCTGGCGCCGGTAATCGTGGCGGCACTGGGGGGCGGAGCGGCGACGGGATTTCTCTGCGGCTGGCTGTGGGGAATGGGACGGGCCTGGTTCGCGTATGCATTTCTGCGCGAAATCAATCCGGCGATACCGTGGTTGCTGGCGCCGGTGATCGCGCTGTGGCCGGGCTGCTGGGCGGCGCTGCTGCCGTGGCTGTGGCGGAACACGCTCTTCGACCTTGGCACCGAACTCGGCGGCTTCGAAGCCAGATCCCGACACCTGCGGGAAGGAGCCGGCGCGCTGCGCATGACGCTCTTCATATTCGGAACGGCCGCACTCTTCACCCTGATCGAATGGACCCGGTCGCGACTTTTCGTCTGGAACGATCTCTCGGTCACCCAGTGGCGTCATCCGCAGATAATTCAGATCGCTTCAATCACCGGAAGTTATGCGGTCGTCTTTCTGATTGCGCTGGTCAATGGAGGAGTTTTCGCGTTGTTTTTCCGCCGGGCGCGGCTGGCGGCGCTGCCGGTGGCGATAATTTTCGCCGGGGTAGTGATCTTCGGCGCCATCCGGTGCGCACTGCCCGCGCCCGCCGCCCCGGATGACAGACCGCTGCAAATCGTGCTGATCCAGGGGGATATGTCCCAGCGCCGCCATGCCGGACTTGATTCGGCGCGCGAAGCCCTCGACATCTACCGGGAACTCTCCCGCCGGGCCATTGCCGATTATCCGGATGCCGATCTCATCGTCTGGCCGGAAAGCGCGGTGCCGCTGCCCTTTTTCCATGACCGCAACCTTGAGCATGAACTCCTGCTCTCCGATTACGGGGCGCTCTGCCGCGACTACCAGCGAACCGTCCGACAACTGGCTGCCGCAGGAACACCGTTTCTGATCGGAGCCCTCGACACCGCGCCGTCGCTGCCGGTTTCCGGACACGATCCCGACACCACCAACAGCGCACTCCACTTCGACGGCAGCGGCAGGCTGCTGGCCAAATACGACAAGATCCACCGGGTACCCTTCGGCGAATACATTCCCTTCCGGTCACTGCTGCCGGGATGGGTGATCTCCGTGATCGACATGGGGCGCGATCTCGTGCCGGGAAACAATTTCAATCCGCTCGAACTTGCCGACGGCACCCGTTTCGGGGTGGCGATCTGTTACGAGGGGGTTTTCGGTTATCTCACGCGGGACTTTGCGCGTCGCGGCGCGCAGTTGCTGGTGGTGCTCTCCAACGACGCGTGGTATCCGCGCAGCAGCGAACCCGAGCAGCACCTTGCCAACGCGGTAATCCGCGCAGTGGAAACCGGCCTGCCGATGGTGAGAGTCGGCAACAACGGCGGTTCCGGAGTGGTGACGCCGCACGGGGTCTTCACCCAGGGTCTGGTGACGCCGGGCGGGGAGCAGCGCCCGGAACTGGGTCGGGGCCGCGCTTACGGAGCTGTCGAGGTACGCCCCCGCCCCGTCGGGGCGGGAACGACCATCTATGTCCGTTTCGGGGAGTGGTTCGTTGCGCTGCTGGCGCTGCCGGCGCTTGGCGTGATCGTTTATTCCAGTGCCAACTGGCGGCGCCGGAAACGCGAACTTCTGCGCCGAAGTTCGCCCCACCCCGCTGTGAACAACCACCGGGACGAGCATGTTCCCGGAAAAATTTCTTAAATCACCAGCTGCTGGAGGTAATCAAAATGTTCATCGACATCCATGCCCACGCCTACCGTCATCCGTTTCCGCAGATTCCGGGACGTCGTCCGTTTCCCCGTCCGGAAGAGCTGATCCCCTATTACGACCGCTGCGGCATCGAATGTTCGGCGCTGATGCCGCTGATCGGACCGGAATACTATCTGCCGCAGTCGAACGAGGATATCTTCGAGATGGCCGAACGTTTCCCGGGACGGTTCATTCCCTTCGTGAACATCCATCCGCAGGCGGTCACCAACCTGCCGAATGCCCCGCTCGACATCATTCTCGAACACTACCGGCAGCGGGGCGCCAAAGGCGTTGGAGAAGTGATCTGCAACCGGCCGATCCTCGATCCCTACCTGTGGAATTTCTTCGGTTGTGTGCAGAAGAGCGGCCTGCCGATGACCATCCACCTCGCTCACCGGAGCGGAGCGGTATACGGCATGATCGATGAGCCCGGCCTGCCGGGACTGGCCGAAGTGCTGGCGTCATTTCCGAAACTGCGGATTCTCGGTCATTCGCAGACCTTCTGGGCGGAAATCAGCGTTCTCGACACCGTCTTCGACCGCGCCGGCTATCCGACCGGACGGGTGACCGAGGGGGCGGTCCCGAAGCTGATGCGTCGTTTCCCCAATCTTTACGGCGACCTCTCCGCCGGCAGCGGCTGCAATGCACTCACCCGCGACCCGGAATACGCGGTGGAATTTCTCACCGAATTTCAGGATCGGCTGCTCTTCGGGCTCGACCTCTGCTCCGATCCCGGCAATGCGGAAATGGCGCCGCTGGCGCAATTTCTGATCCGGCTTCGCGACGAGGGAAAGATCAGCGGGGAAATTTTCGCCAAGGTGGCCCGGGAAAACGCGATCCGAGTGCTCGGACTCTGAGGACGGGAACCGGAACTCAACCGGAACTCAACCGGAATAACGACGTCCGCGCGCACAACTGAGAACGGTGATCTCTCCGCATCCGGCCGAGATCAATACCTCCGCGGCGGCGGCCAGCGTCGCGCCGGTGGTGAAAACATCGTCAACCAGCAGTACCGAACGTCCGGAAATCTTCGGCACCAACGCGGCTGCCGGGACGAAAATCCCCCGCGGATTGCGGTGTCTGCCTGCCCGGTCGAGTGTGGCCTGTTTGCGGCCGCGCCCGACCCGCCGCAGCGCCGGGACCACCGGCAGGTTGAGTTCCCTGCCGATTACCCGGGCGAGCAGTTCGGCCTGATTGTAGGAACGGTGCAGGCGGCGGAGGAAGTGCAGCGGGATCGGCACGATCACCGCGGCGGAAATTCCGCGCCGCCGAACCTCCGCCGCGGCGAGAATGCCCAGCGGCCGCGCAAGTTCGGGACGGTTGCCGTACTTGAATTTCGCAATCACCTCCCGCACCTCGCCACGGTATTCAAATACCGTCACCGCCTGCCGCCACGGCCGCAACGGCTCCTCCAGACACTGGGAACAAAATGCCAGTGCCCCGTCAAGCGCGCCGCCGCATCCCGGACAGGGCGGACCACCGACCCGCGGCAGTTGCGCCAGACATTCCGGGCAGAATGCGTTGATCCCGCCGCCGTCGCCATGGCGGCACAGCGGACAGGGCAGCAGGTTGCCGGCGGCGGAAAACCCGCGCAGCGCTTCCCGGATCCGTTTCCAGTTCATTCCACCTCTCCGCCGGAGTTGATTCTGCGGAACCGCGCCGGCGGCACCCCGGTGAACGCCCGGAATACCCGCGATAAATGGTAGCGGTCGGTAAAACCGGCCCGTTCAGCGATTTCATCGATCGACAGATCGGTGGCCAGCAGCAGCCGACATACCAGTTCTATCCGTTTCCGGCGACAGAAATATTGCGGCGACTCCCCGGTTTCCTGAAAGAACAACCGCACAAAACCGTTGACCGTGATTCCGGACAGCGCGGCGAGTTCCGAATTGCGGCGGTGACGGGCGGGATCAGCAGCGATCATCGTTCGGATTCCGGCGATGCGCCGGTCAAATTCCCGTTCCGGTTCGAGCAGCCGCGGCGCACCGAGCAGCACCTCCGAGAGGAGGTTTACCGCCAGCAGATCACGCTGAAAACGAAATTCCGCGCCCTCACGCAGCCGGGAAAACTCCGCCACCCGGTCGCGCGTGCCCGGCGTCGCCGGAACTATTACCACCCTCTCCGGATGAGGCAGCCTCTCGTCAAGCCGGAAGTGGATGAAAAAATGGCGCACCGGACGATCCTTCAGACGCCCCGACATCGGCAGCAGCGCCGGTACCAGGCAGAAATTCTCCGGTGTAAGTTCGGTAACCTCGCCGCCGACCTCCACTTCCGCTCCCGGCACCGGGTTGTAATAGCAGCGCCAGTAGGGACTGGCCACCCGGTCGATCTCCCAGTTCGAAAGCTCGTCGACAAAAGCAGCGGAGACGATCTGAAACGTGTTCTCAGAGAACGGCGGATTATCCTTCAAGGCGGCTCTCCCGGGCAATGCCTCACCGGCAACGATCCGGTTCAGCAGGTTATTTCCGTACATGAAATCCGTTTATAATATCCATTCAAATCCGCCGCTTGTCAAATTATATTAAACCCAAGAGCACGGAATAATTCCGCCAGCAACAACCAGGATGAATCAACATGGAAAAAAACTACGATTTCCGCCGTCGCTTCGCCGTCGTCCATCGCCCGAACCGCCGCAACCGCGCGGCAATTCCGCAGCCGAGAGAAACGGTGATCGATGAATCGTGGGAGATCAGCTATCCCGCGTCCTCCCGGATCATGTGCCGCGCCGCCCACGACCTTCAGGATTACTTTCTTACCAGCATGGGGATTTCGCTGCGGCTGGCTCCGAACGGTGACCGGGGAATCGTACTCAAACTCAAACCCGAACTCAATTCACCGGGCGGGTACGAACTGGCGATCGACGCCGACCAGATCGAAATCCGCGGCGGCGATGAACGCGGCGTCGCCTTCGGCGGCGTCGGCCTCGAAGACCTGATGAACTTCCGCGAGGCGCCGTTTCTCACGCCCGGAGTCGAAAAACATGAACGACTGGTGGCCCCGAGAATGGTCCATTCCGGCTGGGGCATCGACGAATTTCCCGACGATCAGCTCAATCAGATACTCCACGCCGGATTTGACACCATCGTCATTTTCGTCAAGGATATCGACCGTACCAACACCCGCTATCTCGACATCAACGACACCATCCGGCGCGCCGCCGAATTCGGCCTCGGCACCATGCTCTACAACTACATGCCGACCTTCAAACACCCCGATGATGCCGATGCCCCGGAATTTTTCGCCAACGTCTACACCCGGCTCTTTGAACATTACCCCGACGCGATCGGCGTAATGCTCTGCGGCGAGTCCGGAGAATTTCCCAGCCGGGACGAACGCACCACCGGCAGAAGCTACAAAACCCCGCCCCCCGACGGCATCCCCGACCCGCGCCCCAATCCCGGCTGGTGGCCGTGTCGTGATTACCCGCGCTGGATCACCCGGGTACGTGACGCGGTTCGCCGCGCCAAACCCGACGCGCTGATCGTATTCAACACCTACAACTGGGGATGGGCTCCGGAAGAAGAACGCCGGTGGTTCCTCGAAAACCTGCCGGAGGGAGTATCGCTGCAGATCTCCTTCGACATCTTCAAACGCGATCGCCGGGAAAACCTCGACTGCGAAGTGGCCGATTACTCGATCTCCGCTGCCGATCCCGGAAAATACTTCACCAGCGAGGCCGCCAACGCCCATGCCGTGGGGATCCGGAAAATTTTCGCCACCGTGAATACCGCCGGCGCGACCTGGGACTTCGGCACCGTTCCCTATGTGCCGACACCGCAGCGCTGGATCCGCCGCTTCCGGGCGCTCGACGAAGCCCGGCGACGCTGGGATGTCAGCTGCTTTTACGACAATCACCACTACGGCTGGTGGCCGTCGGTGATAACCGAACTCGGCAAAGCATGGTTCCAGAGCCCGCAGCGCGACCTCGACGAAGAGCTGCACCGAATCCTCGTCCGCGACTTCGGAGCCGCCGCCGCCCCGGACGCCGCCGCCGGATACCGTTGCTGGAGCGAGGCGATGGAGGACTATCCGGCCACCAATGACGACCAATACGGCCCGTTCCGCACCGGCCCCTCCTACCCGCTCTATTTCCTGCCGGAACTCAGCGAGTACGGCGTGAGAAGTTTCTTTTTCCCGACCACTCCGGGAGCCCATTTCGGCAACCTGATCATCACTCCGGTCTACCTGCCGCATCCGGGCCGGGAGGCTCCGGCGCAATTCCGGTTCCCGGTCGAACTCCGGATGCTGGAGCGAATGCGCGCCAGATGGGATGAAGGCATCGCCATGATGGAAAAAGCTCTCCGCGCCGTGCCCCCGGAGAAAAAAGAGTTTCCAGCTCGCGAACTCAACCTCGGCCGCTACATCCGCAACTGTGTGACCACTACCATTCATCTCAAACAATGGTGGCTGCTCTCCGTGGAGATCCTCGCGTCAACCGATCCGAACTTCGCACTCGAACGACTGGATAAGATGGAGGAGATCGCCGCAGCGGAAATCGCCAACGCCCAGGAGACAATTCCTCTGGTGGAGTTCGACTCCCGGCTCGGCTGGGAACCGTCGATGGAGTACGTCTGCGACCGCTGGCACCTCGAATGGAAAATCCGCCAGGTCAACTCGATGCTGCGTTCACTCGCCGCCTACCGGCAGAAGATCCGCCGCTTCGTGATGGGCGACCACTCCTGACGACCGTTCGCCCGGGCCGGACGCGGGGTGTTCCGGTTCACTCCAGCCGGATCCGCGGATCGGCCCAGGCATAGGCGAGGTCGGCCAGCAGGTTTATCACCACAAAGAGGATCGCACTGAGCACCACCAGCGCCTTCAGCAGCTGGATATCGGAGTTGTACAAAGCGTCCACACCGGCGAAGCCGAGCCCCGGAATGCCGAAAAAAGATTCCAGCAACAGACTGCCGGTAAAAAGGAACGGCAGGGTCGCACTCGCCCGGGTGATGATCTGAATCGTCGCGTTGCGCAACATGTGACGACCGTAGAGCACACCGGGAGAAACCCCCTTGGCGGTCGCGGTTCGCAGGTATTCCCGGCGCATTTCGTCGACGAAAACCGTCCGGTAAAACCGGACGTTGCCGCCGACCCCGCAGAGCACACCGGTCAGAATCGGCAGTCCCAGCGAGGCGACGCTGTCGAATCCCCACAGCGGAAAGAGTTCGAGGTAGTAACCGAACACCCACTGGGCGAAAATTATCACCACCACGTAGCTGACACTCATGCCCGCCACCGACAGCAGGACAATCAACCGATCCGGCCAACGGTTGCGGTTGGCGGCGGCGATGACGGCAAGACCGAGACCGACCACCAGTTCACCGAGAAAGATCGGCAGCATCAACGCCAGCGACGGCCAGACCCCGCGCCAGAGAATCTCCCGGATCGGTTCCCGGGTGGTGATCGTGCGCCCGAAATTGAAGAACTCCACGTAGGGAAATTCGCTCCGGAAACTGACGACCTCCGCCAGCGAACGCAGAAACTGCGAATTGGCCGGATTATCCTGAAGTCGGAAAAATTCCACCGACTCAATCACCGCCCCCCCGGGAGCCGTCACCCGGAGCGTTTCCCCGGGTTCGAGTTCAAAAACCCGCCGCGAACCATCGGAAAAACGCGCCTCGGCGCCGATCTCCCGTGCCCGGAAAATCGGAGCGATGTTCAGTTCGGCGACCGGGCGATCCGCCGGCTCGCGATGATATTCCGGATAAGATTCGGTGCGGCAGCGCCGTCCCCACAGCAGCGGCAGGTCACCGCCGAGTTCGCGCCGCATGGACTCAAGTTCCTCGGGGCGCGCATTCTTGCCGAGCACCGCGGCCACCGGGTCGCCCGCGGCAAGATTGAAAAGCACGAAGGTAAGCAGCAACACCCCCGCAACAATCAGCACACTGTACAGACTACGGCGGATTATGTACCTGAACATCTCGTCACAGCACGCCCTTGGTCGAAAATACTCCGTCAATCCGCGGATCGATCGTCGTGGCCTGGTCGAGCGCCTTGGCGAAACCTTTGAAAATCGCCTCGTACAAATGATGCGTCTCACCGGCGGCGATCATCCGGATGTGCAGATTCAGCCCGCAGCGATTGCAGAGCGCCTGGAAAAATTCCTGAAAAAGTCGCGTATCGATTTCGCCGATGTACTGCGCCGGCGAGGTCACGTCGAAAAACAATCCCGGCCGCCCCGACAAATCCAGCGCCACCATCACCAGCGTCTCATCCATCGGCAGCAACATCGAACCGTAACGTCTGATCCCGTGCTTGTCACCGACCGCCTCGGCGATCGCCGCGCCGAGCGCCAGTCCGAGATCTTCCATCGTGTGGTGGCAATCCACCTCCAGATCACCGCGGGCGCGGACACTGAGATCAAAAAAACCGTGACGGGCAAACAGATTCAGCATGTGATCCATGAAGGGAATGCCGGTGTCGATCTTGCCGGCTCCGGTTCCGGAGAGAGAAAAATCGATTTCAATGTCCGTCTCGCTGGTCTTGCGGACGATCCGGGCTGAACGCCGGTCTTCGTTATTCATATTGACAATATCCTTATAAAATAATGGGACCCAAACTCTTTAAACCCGCCGGAAACCTGCTCCTCCCGCCTCCGGAAATCTCAATTCATCGTGAGGGAAAACAATATACCCACCAGCAACAGCAGGTAACCGGCCACACCGCCAGCAAGCGTGACGAAATCGGGGGTGACTCCGCCGAGTTCCTCGTCAGCGGCGTGCGCCAGCCATCTGGCTGCCAGCACGACCGCCAGCACAGCCACCAGCGCCCCCATCGGGAAATTCCACAATACCAGCAATACCGCCACCGCAAACGCAATCCACATCCGGTTGCGGTCGTCGATGTTTCCGACAACCAGCGGCGGGTTGCCGCCGCGCTGCGGACAGAGCGCCAGATACCCCTGCACCGTGAACACCCCGGTCACAATCACCCACAACCACAGCGCCGCGCCATAGAAACTCAATGAAAAGAGCAGCGAAAAACGCAGCAGTTCCATCGCCATCAGCAACATTGACGCCGGAGGCGTCTGGAAAATATTCCAGGAGGAACTCATTTTCGCCAGCGCCTCGCCGCTGTCATCCCCCCGGAAACGACGGGCCAGAAATGAAAAAAGCAGCGCACTCTCCCGCCCCGAATCCTTCAGTTCCCAGAACGCCGTGCCGAGCAGCGCGAAAATAAAGGCGCCGGCTACCGGATTGAATGCGGCGGAAACTATCGCGCCACACAACGCCACCACGCCGCCGAGCAACGCTCCGAGCAGCGGAAAACAATATGCCCGCGGCGCAAAACGGCGCCCCCGGGGACGCAGCATTCCGGGCAACGACGGATCCATCGTCATCTCCCAGGTCGCTGCAAAACGTCCCCAAATTCCGGATGCATCAACCATGATTTTTTATCCTCCAATATTCTCGCTCCATCAAATCGTGAACCCGCCGGGCCAGTTCCTTGCGGTCCTCGCCGGGCAGCGGCGTCACCTGTTCCAGAACAAACACTTCGGCCCGACTCTCCTTCAGTCCCAGCACCCGCCAGACATGCGGCAGCAATTTGTCGCTGCCCGACCAGGCCATGGAAAACTTGCCGCCCTTAACCGGATCGTAGAAGGTCAGAATCGGCAGAATCGGCAACCCCGCCTCGGCCACCGCTTCAAACGGCGTCGATTTGAAGGGAAGAAGTCCATGCTGGCCATCCGTGGTGGTGCCTTCGGCGTAGACGATCATCGGAATGCCGCCGCGCATCGTATCGGCCATCGCCTCGGCCGAAATTTTCGACTTCTGCCGGGAAGAACGGTCGATCCAGACCGGACGGCTCAACCCGGTCATAAAGCCGATGAACGGCCACGATTTCATCTCGATTTTCGGAGCAAAACGCAGCGGGAATACCGAACCGTGAATCAGGATATCCAGATAACTTTGATGATTTCCGACCACCAGTCCCCCGGAAAATTTTTCAGGATCGCCGTGAATGGTCAACTTCATGTTGATGATCTTCACTCCCCCGCGCGCCCACAACCGGGTGTACATTGCCGCCCGCCGGGCACCGATCTCTCCTTTGGCGCGGTTGGTAATCCAGACCCACAGCGACAGCGACACACACCACACCACGGCCGCGATAAACCGTACAACTGCTCTACAAATTCCCATCTGACGAATCCTCAACCAACCCCATCCACCGGAACCACAGGCCATTCCATGAACTCTGCGATCCGGCGTCATTCACGCCGCAAGTCTACGCCCCGCCGACGCCCGTTTCGCGAAAACAACTCCGACACTGCTCTCTCCAGCGCCAATCCGTCTCCCGAATCCACCATCCCCGCCGCAGATTCAATCCGGCGTTCACTCCTCGTCCCCACCGGCCGCGGGATGAAAAGGGTGCGGCAGATAATCCAGCGGGGAATCATCCCGCGCTCCTGTAAACGCCTGCGCTATCGTCAACACATAGCGAAAACTGTCACTGTTGACCGCGCAACTGAACAACATCGCCGAAGCCAGCCGCAGCAACGCCCGATCCTCGAATAGTTCCAGACCGGCAAGCGGGGGCGCCTCCGTGATCTGCCAGTCGTGCGTCCCGGTCAGCATACTTCCCTCGCCGTCACAAAGCGCAAAATCTCCATACGCACGAACCACCCGGAACTTCTCCGGCTCATCGGCCAGAAAACGCGCCAGTCCGGAAAGCAGCGCCGCCGAACCTACCCGGTCGGAAATCACCACTCCAATGCAGTAGTTCTCCGGCCGCAGCGTCGTTTCCACTTCCGCTGAGAACCCCAGCCGCCGCATGGTTGCGGCCAGATCGTCGATGGTCGCCATCGGACGCCGCCGCGCCTGCTCCCGCAAATCGGCACACGCCCGCTCCAGCGCCGGCCTCGAATCGTTGTCAAACCATTGCAGATGGACGTCGATCAGTCCGTCGATGAAATCCACCCGCCCGCGCGCCAGCTTTTCCGCGAACTCCCGCCGACGCCGACGCAACGCCAGCGCCGCCTGAAGCTGATGAACCCGCCTCCGCAACAGCGGAGAGGAAAATTCCTGCAAAATCGCCGGAATCTCCCCGAGTTCATCCTCCCGGTTGATAAGTTCCGCAATCGCGGTGACCGCGACCGCCTCATCCTCGTCGTCGAGCAGCTTGGCGAGGCTGATTATATCACTGTCCGGATCCATCGCCAGATTTGTCGCGTACCGGGAATTTACCCACCAGAGCATCCGCGGCGATTTTTTTCACATCGTCCGGAAAATCGTTGCGGGTGATCCAGCGCAGGAACCCCGGATCGTTGTCAGCCAGATCGCGCAGCGTCCGCCCGGCGTTCTTGCCGAAGTTGACCACCGCCTCGTCGCCACTCCATTTGAAACGCCGCGTCCGGTCAATCGCGTCGGGATCGGTGAGATCGGAAAATTCCGCCAGTCCGGCAAGTTCCCGCGGCAATTCCGGATGGCGTTCGAGCTGTCCCAGCAGTACCTCCAGTGTCGCCGCGGTGTCGGCGGCGGCACCGTGGGCGCCCTCGAGCTCCTTGCCGCAGAAAAACTTGTACGCGGCACTCAGCGTCCGCGGATAGAGTTTGCAGAAAATATTGTAGACATCGACGACCCGGCGTTCGGATATCCTGAACTCCAGTCCCGCCCGCCGAAATTCCGCCTCCAGCATCGGCAGATCGAATCCGGTGATATTGTAACCGGCAAGATCACAGTCGGAAAGATAGGCAAAGAGCTTGCCGGCAATATCCCCGAAGGTCGGCGCATCGGCGACATCAGCATCGGAAATACCGTGAATCGCGGTGGCTCCGGCCGGAATCGGCATCTCCGGATTGAGACGCCGTACCGTATTCTGACTGGTGCCGTCCGGAAAAATTTTCAGCACCGCGATTTCCACAATGCGGTCGCGCTGCGGCACCACTCCGGTGGTTTCCAGATCGAATACCGCCAGCGGACGGGCCAGTTTGAGCGTTTCGGACATTGGTACGTTACCCCACTGTTTACATGTTGTGCATCCGCCCGCCGCAACAACGACAGCACCCGGGGCGGCGACGACCGACCATACCAATGCCGCCGGCAGGCGAGGCATTTATATTACCGGCAAATAATATAATCCCGCCGCCGGCAAAAAGCAATAAACCGGAAAGATTTTTGGCCAGCTCAATATTTTCCGGTCAGCAGCGACGCCGAATCCCGGTCGAGGAAGGTGAAACACTTCGGATGGGTCTGAAGCACCGAGGCCGGACAGAGGTTGGAGACCTTCCCCTCCAGCGCCCCCTTGACCGCCTCCGCCTTGCGCTGATCCGGCACGGTGTTTACGATCGCCCGGCTCTTGAGAATCTGCCGGATGCTCATCGACGCTGCGCGTTTCGGCACCGCGTCGAGCGACGGAAACCACCCTTCGCCGAGCTGCTGACGACGGCACCTCTCATCCAGATTGATGATCAGATAGGGCTCCTCGGTCTCGAAATCCGCCGGCGGATCGTTGAAAGCCAGATGACCATTTTCGCCGATGCCGACAAATGCGACATCGATTTCAGTCCGGGCAAGTTCCGCGGCAAGCGGCGCCAGCGCTTCCGGATCGACCGGGTGGAAGCATTTCGGCGCCATCGGCAGCCGGGAAACGAAACGTTCACGCAGATAGCGCCGGAATCCGGCCGGATGATCCTCCGGCAATCCCACATATTCGTCGAGGTGGAATATCTCCACACAACTCCAGTCGATATCGGGTTCGGCAACCAGACTCGAGAGCATTTCAAACTGGCTGGCTCCGGTGGCGACGATAATCGCCGCCCGTCCTTTCTCACGCAGCGCTTCGCGAATGAATCCGGCGCCACAAGCCGCAGCCGCCGCTCCCAACGTGTTCTTGTCGTCGAAAATCCTGACTTCCATTTCTGCCTCCAGACAAATTGCAACCGTCAGTCAACCACCCGGTCCAGGACGATCTGCGCTCCGCCGACCGCCACTCCGGAACTGCCAAAAAATGAACGCCTCAGCACACACGATCCGCCCAGCAGCCGCGAGGCCGCGTGCGCTGCAAACGCATCCGAAAATTCCGTAAAATAGGCGTCACCGAACTCCAGCACCCGCCCGCCGAGCACCACCGCCTCGGGGTCAAAAAGATCCGCCGCCGCCTGCGCGGCGTAGGCCATCATCTCCGCGTTGCGGTGGAGCAATTCCGCCGCATCCGGATCCCCCGCCCGGTAAGCGGCGAGCAACTCCCCGAAAACCTGCGGCCGCCCCTTGCGAAATGAAAATTCCCGGGCCAGCACACTCGGCCGCGTGCACTCCTCCAGCGGCTTGCCCTCCACCAGCAGCCGACCGATCTCACCGGCGGTCCCCGAACAACCGCGATAAATCCGGCCGTCGATCACCATTCCGGCGCCGACGCCGCGCCCGGAGGTGATGAAGAGCAAAGTACCAAATTCCCGACCCGCACCGAAAAGCGACTCCGCCAATGCACCCGCGTTCGGACGCCGTTCCAGCAGCACCGGCAGCCCGGAGGACGAAGCGATCACCTCCGCCAGCCCCCGATTGACCAGATCGAGCGTGGAATAGCCGACCACCTCGTTGCGCGCAACATCGACAATTCCCGAAACCGCCACCCCGATCCCGATCAACGACTCCGGAACCGCCACCCGGCTCCGCAAGGTCCGGATCAGTTCGACCACCGCCTCGACGATCGCAGGAAAACGGTTCTCGTACTCCTGCACACTGGAATAGAGCACGTTCCCGGCCAGATCGCCAAGCACACCCCGGATCAGATAGTCGTCCCCGAGATCGACGCCGATCGCACACCGGGAACCGCCGACCAGTTCCAGCAGCCGCGGCGGCTTGCCGCCGGTGGATACGCCACAGCCGGTCTCACGCACCAGACCGTCACGCACCATTTCATCGATGATTGCGGAAACCGCCGGACGCGTGAGCCCGCACTCCTGTGCCAGCAACGCCCGCGAACTCTGCTGCCACCGCCGGAGCCGGTTGAAAATCCGTCGCTTCCCAGACGGTTGAACCCGGGTGGAAAAAACCATTGCTATCCCCCGCTTTGTTAATTGCAATTACAAAGTTAATATAACTCCGCCCATGAAAATGTCAAGCTCCCCCGCCGCTGCCGCGCCAGGAATTACCGATCGCCAGCTCCCCCCACCCATCCCGGGAACCCCAACCCGGCAAGAGCCGGCAAAACCATCTCACCGAAAAAACAAGTGGTTATTCAAGTTCAGTCTGGCGGTAATTCACCGCTTCAAAAAGATGCTCGTCGGCGATGTTTTCGCAGCCGGCGAGGTCGGCGATGGTTCTGGCGACCTTGAGGATCCGATCATAAGCCCGGGGACTCAGTTTGAACCTCGCAATCGCATCGCGCAGCAGCTGACGACCGGAAGCATCGATTCCACAATATTCGCGCAGTTCCCGGCTGTTCATCGTCGCATTGCCGCCGCCCCGCCCGCCGAAACGCTGCTCCTGAAGCGAACGCGCCCGGATCACCCGGTCCCGGATCGTCGCACTCGATTCCCCGTCCGGCGCTGACTGAAGTTCCGCCTCCGAAAGCTGCCGTACCGGCACCCGCAGATCAATCCGGTCAAGCAGCGGACCGGAGAGTTTCCGCAGATAATTACGCCGTTCGGAAACCGTACAGCGACAACCGAGTTCGACTTCTCCCCTCCCGCACGGACAGGGATTCATCGCGCCGACCAGAATGAAGCGCGCCGGGAACGAACAGCTCCCCGAAGCCCGCGAAATCGTGACCACCCCGCTCTCCAGCGGCTGGCGCAGCACCTCCAGCACCCCGCGTTTGAACTCCGGCAATTCGTCCAGAAAGAGCACCCCGTTGTGCGCCATGCTGATTTCACCCGGACGCGGATCCCGCCCGCCGCCGATCAGGCCGACGTCGCTGATCGTGTGGTGCGGAGAACGGAACGGGCGACGCCGGATCAGCGGCATTGCGCCGTCAAGCATTCCGAGCACACTGTGAATCCGGCTGGTCTCCAGCGCCTCCTCCCGGGTCAACGGCGGCAGGATCGTCGCCAACCGCGCCGCCAGCATCGATTTGCCGGTGCCCGGCGGACCGATCAGCAGCGTATTGTGTCCGCCCGCGGCGGCGATTTCCAGGGCCCGACGCGCCAGATGCTGCCCCTTCACATCGGCGAAATCGATGTCGTAGGGAAAATGTGCGTCTGAATATTCACTGAAAGAGGTACGCACCGGCGTCAGTCCGCCATGGTTGATGAACTCCACCGCTTCGCTCAATGAGTTGATCGCGTAGACCCGGAGCCGATCTCCGGCGGCCAGCGCCGCTTCCCGGGCGTTCGCGGCCGGTACCAGCAGCGCCCGCAACCCCGGACGGGCGGCGAGCTTGTCGGCAATCGGCAGAACGCCGCGCACTGCGCGCACCGAACCGTCGAGGGCGAGTTCACCGATCACCGCCGCATACTGCAGATGCCTGGCCTCCACCGCTCCCGAGGCAGCCAGCACCCCGAGCGCGATGCCGAGATCAAAACCAGCCCCCTCCTTGCGCAGATCAGCGGGAGCGAGGTTCACCACAGTGAAGCCGCGCGGCGCAGGGAACCCGGAATTGAGAAAAGCACTGGTCAGCCGGTCCCGGCTCTCCCGAACCGCCAGATCCGGAAGACCGACGATCGCAATCGAACTCTCCTGTTGCGGACCACTTCGACTGCCGGTCTGATTGACTTCGATTTCGATCACGAACGCCTCAATGCCGATGACGGTCGCCGAGAAACATTTCGCCAGCATTCCGATTCACTCCCACAGCCATGGCGGCACCTGCACCGCCGCCGGATCTTCGATCACCCCATCGCGAACCCCGGACGGTAAAACCGCCGCCCCGCAACTGCGCAGCCGCAGTTCAAGTTCCCCATCGGTCAGCGGACAGCCGGTCGCCCCGGACGCAAGAAAGAGCCGCCCCCCGCTCCGGTCGAAAGCCACGACCCCCCGGTGGGGAATTTCCGCAAGCAGGAGAAAAAAATGGATCAGCAGGAGTTTTTCCAGCGCCGCAGCGTCTCCGGTCACCACCGGCAACGCTTCGAGATCATCCGCCGCGGCCCCGGCAACCAGCAGCAGCCCGCCGGAATTACGGGTGAATTTCGGATATCCGGCCAGGATCTGTTCCCGGCGTTTCGGCCATTCCCGGCGCAGGAACTCCGCCTCCCGGCGCAACGTCGCGGTGAAGAATTTCCCCGGTTCATCCGCCCCCGCGAGCGCGAGCAGCTCCTCGATTTCCGGACGGGGAAACCACATCCGCAGTTCGCTGACCACCCGCAGCACCCGGCCGCGCCGGAACGCATCGAACCAGTGACGGCGCCGTACTGAATCCACATCGACCAGCACCGGGCCGCTTCCATCCGGAGCATAGAGAAAATTTCCGAGATGGCAGTCGCCGTGAAATACCCCCGCCCGCCACATCCGGCCGACGAGATGCGCCAGCGCCTCCGCCGCGCCACGGTTGCCGCCGCCGGAAAAATATTTGCGCGCGTCGACCGCTCCGGGCAGTTCCCGGGTCACCAGTGCCGCGGCTCCATCAGACAGCACTCCCCGGGCGAGGTGTTCAACCACCGGCAAACCGAGTTCGGCGAGGCGGCAGCCGGCGGCAAATTCCCGCCCGAAACCGTGCCCCGGACGCCGGTCGATCTTGATGTAGAATCCCCGCGAACGCAATACCCGCCGCACCGGATTTTCCTTGACCGGTTCCGCACCGGCGAGCAGCTGTTCCGGATCACCGTCCGGAAACAGCTCCGCCGCACCGGGAGCAAAGTGCCATTTACCCTGTTCACCCATCGATGACGCCCATCAGAAAATCCACCCCGCCGAACTTCCGCGTCCGAACTCCGGTCAACCGGGCGGCAGCGAGAAATTCTCCCAATACGCCCGGAGTTCCGGGCATCTCCCACACCACCAGCGCCCCCGGGAAGGCGGCGAAAAAGCGCGGTTCCGACATCAGCGTGGAGAATATCCTCAGCGATTCCGCGTAGGGGGGATCGGCGAAAATCAATCCGCAACCGGCGGCGGCGGCGGCATAGCCGTCAACCATCACCGCATCGGCGGCGACCACCCGCAGTTCGGCGGTTACCCCTGCGGCGGTCACCCGGCGGAGATTGCCCTCGATCACCCGGCGATGGCGCGCCTCGCGCTCCACCATCACCGCCCGGGCCGCCCCGCGGCTCACCGCTTCCAGCGCCAGCGCTCCGGAACCGGCGCAGAGATCAAGCACCGTCACCCCGGAAAGATCGCCGAGGCTGTCGAAAAGCGCCTTGCGCGAACGTACCGCAGTCGGCCGGACCGACTCCCCGGGAGGAACTTCGAGTTCCACTCCCCTGGCCAGTCCGGCGATGATCCTCATTCCCATATTGAACCATTTCCTCCGAAACCCTGCCGGCTTCTGGTTGACTCCGTCGCCGGACAATGGAAAAAATACCAGTTTCCCCAAACCGCGATGCCAGCCGGACCATCATTGCCGCGCGCCGACGAGCGGTGAGAATGCACTGTTTCAGGCGCGCACAAACAGACCGCTGGTCCACTCCCGCAGCGTCACCCGTTCGACCTCGCGGAAGCCCAGTCCCGCGTAACACGCGGAGACTTCATCGAACTTCACGTTGAGTATCCCGGCGAGCGCCAGCCGTCCGGAGGGCTTCACCCAGCGGACGATGTTGCGGGAGTAAGCGATCAGCAGATGTCCGAGAATGTTCGCGCAGACCAGATCATATCCCTCCGGACGCCCGGCGTAATCGGCCGCGTCGCCGACTTCGGTGTGCACCGCGCCGGAGACCCCGTTGATCTCCAGATTCTCATTGGCGACCCGGACCGCGTCGGGATCGAAATCGAACGCATCGATCGGCGAATAGCCGAGCAGCGCCGCCGCAATCGCCAGTATCCCCGAACCGCAGCCGGCATCGAGCATCGCCCCGCCCTCCCCGGCAAAACGATCGATCTGCTGGAGACAGTAGAGCGTCGTCGCATGCTGACCGGTACCGAAACTCATTCCCGGATCGAGCGTAAGCACCCGCTGGCCGGGCAGCGGAGCGCGCTCCACCCAGCTCGGTTTCACGAGCAGCCGGGGAGAAATTTCGATCGGGGTGAAGAACTTCTTCCACGCGTCGGCCCATTCGGAACGGCGAAGCGTGAAGCATTCCGGCTCCGAACACTCCAGACCAAGTTCACGCCACTGCTCCAGCGTCTGTTTCCAGAGGTCGAGCGCGGCGGTCCGCGCCTCCTCATCCGGAGAATAGACGGTATAAAAGGTGGTCCGATTCTCCAGATCCTCGTAACAGCTGAAATCAAGTTCCAATGCCGGCAGCACCTCCCCGGCAACTCCGGCTGAACCGGGCAATTCGGAAAATCGGAAACAATAGAGAATTTCCTCGCTCATTACAGCCACTCCTCCAGAAACGGCGCCAGATATCCGGCAATCCGGTAAAACCCCAGATCGGTCGGATGAACTCCGTCCACTGTATGTTCGTGCCAGTCGGCGTCGGGCAGTCCGCCGTCGACAAAGGCGATGTTGCGATCCCCGGCGGCGCGGCGCCGCCTCACCGTTTCGTACTGAAAATCCCGGGATTCCCGCCGCACCGCAGCGCGTTCCATCAACGCTCCGGCAGCGGGAATTTCCGGATTGTGGCGGGTCGAGGATATCACCACAATCGGGGTTTCCGGATGAGCTGAACGCAGAATATCCAGCGTCCCCTCCAGGGTTTTCCGGATACCTTCGGGACCGGCATTCGGTTCGTAGTCGAGTACGAACATCCTCGGGTCGGCCACCCGGGCGATCGCGCGGATCACCTCGGGTTCGCCCTTGCCGCTGCCGGAGAAACCGAAGTTCAGCACCGGCAGATTCCACTTGCGGCTCAGGATGTTCGTCCAGGCCATGCCGGGGCGGGATGCGCATCCGCCCTGGGTGATCGAAGTGCCGTAGATCACCACCGGCCGCGGATCGTCCCACGGTTCCGGCGCCTCCAGCGATGACCCGGGATCGAGTCCGAGTTCGAAACTCTCCACTCCGCTGTAGAGCGGGAAATTGATCAGAAACTCCCTCGTCTCCCCGCCGGGGAACGGAAACTGATTAAGTTTCACCTCGTAGCTGTCGGCGTCAAACGCGAACCGGCTCGCGCCGATGAACCAGCGCTGTTTCGGCGGCCCGACGTAGAGATCAAAACCGGAACTGCCGATCCGGGCAATATGGTTCATTTTCGAATCGTCGCACAGCCGGACGCTGACGGCGACATTCGTCGTGTCGGAACGGAATGCCAGCTGCACCCCGGCGGTGTGACCCCCCAGATGGTTGATCGCCTCGGGGAAGGCCGGATCGACCGGCAGCCGCCGCAACGCCTCTCCCGATTTCCGGAAAGCCAGTCCGCTCAACCGCAACGGCGGCACATCAACCGACAACCAGCGCAAACCGTCCCGTTCGGTCGACCGTGCTCCCATGAGCTTGTCATAATCCGCAGTGTTTTTTTCAGCCATGATCACAGATTTCCCGGTATTGTTGATACACACCACCGAAATATACATCCGGAATCTGCGAAAAACAATCCGGTTCCCGGTTTCCCGGACTTGATTTCCCGTCCGGATCGTGTATTATATATCAACTGGACACGTTTACGTTCGCATCAACAAGGCAGTTCCGGATGAAGGAAAAATTTCTGTATGCCGCCTCCCGGCACTGGCTCGGTGAACAGCCGGAACTTTTCCCGGCCCCGGGTCTCAGCGAACCCGGAGTCCGAGGATTTTTCATCTCCTCGCACCGGGGTTGCCGGGCATTCGCCTGGCTCGGCCTCCCTGCGGGAGCTTCGCCGAGAACTCCGGTTCCCGGAGTGGTGCTGGTTCACGGCGGCCAGGGAACCGCCTACGCCGGCTGGGTACGCCACTGGAACAAACTCGGATTCGCCGCGATCGCCGTGGACACCTGCGGCGGAATGCCAACTTCCGGCTCTCCGCTCTCTCCTCCGCAAGGAGCCTGGCCCCGCCATGAGTTTTCCGGAGCCCCCGGCTGGGGAGCCCGGGATCAGGGTGATCTGCCGCCGGAGGAGCAATGGTTCACCTACGCCGAGGCGGCGGTATGCCATGCGCATACGGTGCTGGGCTCGCAGCCGGAGGTCGATGCCGGACGAATCGGGATCACCGGAATCAGCTGGGGAGCGGTGCTCGCGCTGATCGCGGCGGCGATCGATCCGCGCTACCGGGCGGTGGCGGCGGTTTACGGCTGCGGATTCCTGCTGGATGGCTGCAGTGTCGTCTCCGACTCCGCATTTTCACCGGCGGCGCGGGACTGGTACGCCAACGAATGGGATCCGGTAAACTTTCTGCCGGAAATTGCCATTCCCAACCTCTGGCTGAACGGGACCAACGACCCGGCTTTTCCGCTGATCGCCTGGGAGCGTTCGACCGAACAACCCTCCCATCCGGCACAGCGTTGCCTCAAGCTGCGCTGGCCGCACTCCCACGGCCGCTGGGGAGAGGAACCGGGAGAGCTCGCCGCCTTCTTTGCCGAAAATCTTAACGGCGCCCCCCCTTCTCCCCGGATAACCGGAGCCGGGATCCGGGACAACCGGATTCACGCCGCGGTGAATGGCGATGACGGCGACCTCCGGGGTCTGCTGTTCGTCACGGTTGACCGGAACCATTCGTGGGCGGAGAAGGAGTGGCACAGCGTCGGCGCCGCCTGCTCCCGCGGTGAAATCACGGCGCTGCTTCCCCCCGGCTGGGTCGCCGCCGCGCCGGGGCTCGTCGCCGGAAACTGGTGTCAATCGACGGGAAGAGTATTTTTCAATTCGCAACTATAAGGAAAGGCACGGCTGAAAAATGGATACCGAACGTTATTTCGTCAACGATCTTGACCGGAGAATCTGGGAGGAGGAACTTGAAGAATTTGTTCCGGCGCGGGTGTTCGACGCGCACACCCACATCTGGAGCGAGGCCAACGCGCTGCCGGAAACCGAGAAGACGTTGATCCGCACCCCGGTGTCGGCGGCCGATCTGGTCGCCTGGAGCCGGAAAATCTATCCCGGCCGGGAACTCGGCTTCATGATTATGGGTTCGCCGGTGCTGGGAATGAACTTCGCCGCCGACCGTGCGTGGTGCGTCGCCGAAGCGGCGGCGACTCCGAACTCCGTCTGCGCGGTCATCGTCACTCCGGAACTAACCCCGGAAACGCTGGACGCCGAAGCAACCCGCGGCGGGTTCCGCGCCCTGAAGCCATATCGGCTTTACGCGTCCGATCCGGTCAACTGCGCGATTCGCGATTTTCTACCGGAATCGCTGATCGAAGTGGCCGACCACCACAAACTCATGGTGGTGATGCACCTGTCCGGCACCGAATGTGCGGCGGATCCGCGCAACCTCGCCGATCTGGCCTATTTTGCCGGACGCTATCCCAATGTGACCTGGCAGCTGGCGCATTGTGCTCGCTGCTTCAACGCCTGTTTCCTCGAGGAATCGATTCACGTACTCAAGAACCTGCCGAACATCTGCTATGATCTCTCGGCGGTGTGCGACGACCGCAGCATCTATCTACTGTTCAAACATGAGGATCGCACCCGGTTGATGTACGGTTCGGACAATGTATCGGCCGGTTCCCTGCACGGCAAATACGTTACCTACGGTCGTTCCTGGGACTGGTATCCCCAGCAGGGCGGCGACAACGCGATCCTGATCTGTTACGAACAACTGCGCGCCATGCGGCGCGCCGCCGAATACGCCCAGCTTACTGAAAGCGAAATCGCCGATATCTTCTACTACAACGCCCGCCGCATCTACCTGGGCGAGAAACGCTGAATCAAACGGCTTCTCCGCCTCCGGTCCACCTGTCCCCGGACCGGGGGCCTTTTTTGTATCGGTCGATGCATTGAAACCGTCGGATGCGCATTTTACATATCTACTATCGGCAAAATGACAATTTTCCCTATTGGAGAAAACATTTTTTCATATTATAATATTGAACAAGCGAAGTCGTTCACCGTTTCTAAGAGGCGGTGGTAAATTTTACCAAAGGGGACAGAAAATGAAACGTCATGTGAATTTCACATTGATCGAACTGTTGGTGGTGATCGCGATCATCGCCATTCTCGCCGCGATGCTGATGCCCGCGCTTTCCAAGGCACGCGAAGCCGCCCGCGCCAGCAACTGCATCGCCAACCAGAAACAGTGTCTGCTCGCGATGAGCATGTACGCCAACGACAACCGCGGCGCCTACGTATTGCGCGACGCCATTGAGGGCAGCTGCAAAACCTGCGCCGTCGCCCACGGCAGATATCCCTGGGCCGATTTCATCGCCTGCACCGGCTACATCAATGCCGATTCCAAAGCGCTGACCTGCCCCTCGGTCTCCGCCTCGGTGCGTACGGTTCCGGGCAAAGATAAATATTTCTGGACCTATGGGGTTTTCGGCGGCACCTGGGGAGCGGCCTTCGATGCGCAGGATCCCAATTCGCCCTTCAACGACACGCGGGTGCTGATCCGTGCGGGACAGAGTGGAGGTTCCGCCTCGGCCCGCCACCTCAACAGCAAGGCGATCCGGAATGCTTCGGGCTGCACCTATCTGGCCGATTCCTGGCATGACGCCTCCAAAAAGCAGCACTACGGTCTGGATCGGACGACGGTGCTTCCCTCGACCCGCCACAACGGCCGGATCAACCTCGGGTTCCTCGATGGGCATTCCGCCGCACTCGATCCGATTGAACTTTTCACCCTCTGGCGCGATAATTCGGAAGATTACACTCCGTCCGGTCAGTGGAAATACACCTACGGCGGCGACACTCCCGCCGTCCGCACCTATGACTTCTGACCGCAAGACAGGAAAAATGATGAAAAGAGCGCTTACAATTGCCATGCTGGGGGCGTTGTCTCTGACCGTCATCGCCCAGAATGCCGCCGACGCCCGGAGAGAAAAACTGCTTTCCCGGCCGCGGCTGGTGATCTTCAACAACGACGGCTGCGACCTCGGACGCCCGCAGGTGCAGGAGAATCCGACGGTGGAAACCTTTCTCCAGCTGCGCCATACCGGACTGCTCGACAAAAATGTCGACGTGATCTCCTATTGCACGATCACTTCCGGATTTTCCAACACCACCAGCACCACTAAAATCGGCAACGACATGCGCGACCATGCGAAATTCGGACCGGCGGTCCGGGCGTTCCAGAAGCTCGGTACCGACGCGCTGGCGGAATCGATACGTTTCGCCCACGCCAACGGCATGGAGAGCTTCTGGTCGATGCGGATGAACGACTGCCATGACGCCTATCCGGCTTCGGCGGACCTCTTCCCCCCCTACAAAAAGGAGCACCCGGAATACCTCGTGGGTTCGCCGACCAAGCGTCCCGCCTACGGCTACTGGAGCGCAGTTGATTACGGCCGTCCCGAAGTACGCGAAACGGCCGAAAAACTTATCATCGAGGTGATCGACAACTACGACATTGACGGCATCGATCTGGATTTCTGCCGTCACTGGGGACTTTTCGGTTCGGCGGCGGCGGGCAGTGATCCATCGCGGCGGGAACTCAACGCGCTCACCGATATGATGCGCAACATCCGGGCTGCCGCGGATGCCGCCGGCACCCGGCGCAACCGGCCGGTATTGATTCTGGTCCGGGTGATGGATTCGGTGGAGGCGTGCCGGGCGATGGGAATCGACCTCGAACGCTGGTGCGACGACGGCCTGGTGGACATCGTCGCCGCGGGCAGTGAAATCCGGCTCAACCAGCCGGACTATACCGGCAAGCTGGCGGCAAAATATCCGCAGGTGAAGTTCTATATGGTTCAGACGGATGCCCAGCTCTCCGGTCAGCATCCGCTGCTGCGCCGCAACCTTTCGCCGCTGAACTTCCGCGCGCAGGCGGCGGCGGCCTATGAGGGGGGAGTCCACGGCATCTACGTCTACAACGAATATGTACCGCAGGCCGGATATGCCTCCTATCTGCGGGATATCGGCAACCAGAAAGCGCTGCCGGGATTGAACAAACTCTATTATTTCAGTCACAGTTACCTGCTGCCCGAACGCTATGGCCGCGACTGGGGACGCTTCCAGAAGATGCCGACACTCTCTCCGGCCGCTTCGCTTTCGCTCGGGAAAAAACCTCTCGATCTTGAACTCTACCTCGGCCGGGAAAATCCCGGCGCCACCGCCCGCCTGCTGTTGTGGGTTGAAGGCGTCGCTCCGAATGCGGTGCAAGCGAAATTCAACGGGGTCTCACTCGGCGAAGGCAAGGCGCTCGATACCCTGACCGCGTTCGATGTCCCGGAATCGGCGCTCCGGAACGGCAGCAACCAGGTGGAATTGTTTACCCGCGCTCCCGCGGAACCGACGACGATTCTCCCCGGTACCGAACTGCTGGTCTACGGTGTTAATCAGGGCGTGTGGCGGCGACTTTACGCCGACGGCTTTGTGCCGGGAAAATCCGAAGCGATCGAATCCGGCGCTTATCTGCTGCGCGATCTCTCGGACAACCACTTCTCCAACCTCGTCTATCCGTGGGAGGCCACTCCGGAAAACCGTATCGAACTCGAATTTGATGCCAAGGTAGTCGAATCCAATGCCCCCGACGCGGTAGTGCTCCGACTGGCGAACGGCGAACATGTCGAATATCTGCAGCTGCTTCCCGGCGAAATCCGGCTCAAATATGCGAAAAAATCATTCAAGCTCGACACCACGTCCAGATTCCATCACTACCGGGTGGTGCTCGACAACGGCCGGATCAACGTCTCTGCGGATGGGAAAAGCGCGCTCTCGGCTCCGCTGTCCACTCCATGGAACACCGACAGTTCCATCGTCATCGACATGGCTGCGGAAAAAACCACCTGGCTCGGCCGCAACAGCCTGATCGTGGGTTCGCTTTCGCCGCAGGGCACCGGCGCGGCTCTTTACCGCGACCTGAAGCTGCTCAACACCGGCGTCGCCGGACGATTGCTTGACGGGGCGCTGCTGATCGTCCACGACCGGAGAGATCCGGCGGTCTCCCCCTATCTGGAACTTCCGCCGCTGGCCTCGCAGATTTCCGGCGACGGCAAGCAGCTTGCCACCCTCTCCGCAGCCGACCACGGCGCGTGGAAAGCCGCCGGCGCAAACTCTTCCAATCTCCGCTATACCGACAACGCCATCGTCATGGATCATCACCGGGCCGGTCCGACGCTCAGTTATCCGCTTTCCGAAACTCCGTCCGGTCTGCTGGAGATCAACTTCTCCTTCAAGGCGCTCGATCCGGAATGCGCCAAGGCTCAGCTGCAGGCGGTAGTGACGATCGACGCGTCGAATGACTGTACTCTGCTCTGGGGTTACCGGCTCGGCAATAAACGGGTCTGGTTCCTCGACGATCCGCCGCTGGCACTTCCGGTCACCCCGGATGGTGTCATCAATGGGAAAATAATCGTGGATCCCAATCACGGGATTGGCGAATTGTACCTGAATGATTCCCCGACGCCGGTATTGCGCAACCCCGGATTCAGCGTGCCGCGCCGGGCCGCCGGAATCAGCTTCGGTGACGGAAGTGTTGCGATTGAGGGAAGCTGCGAGCTTTACAACGCGACAATTACGGAATATATTGACTGAGGAACAATTTCACACCATCGACCGCGACCGGGAAAATTGTTCCCGGTGCGGTTGAATTTATATCAACAGGAGAAAAATGGATAAATTCCATAAAGGGCTGGTGCTCACTCCGGCCGATTTCAAGGGTGTAGACTGGACAAAAAAGATGGCCGACGCCGGACTGAATACACTCGGAATTCACTCCGGCGGTGGAGAAGCTCATAATGTAATTGAA
>CAKUKT010000003.1 GCA_934663655.1 uncultured Victivallaceae bacterium | reverse complement strand
CGCTGCACCCAACCGACACTAATCGGTTGGGACCCGAGCAGCGCCGGACTCCCGGCGCCCTCCGCTCCATTCGCGCCAGTGGCGCTCTCTCCGCGTAGGGTTAGTTAATGGGATTTTGCGGTTTGCGGCAGAGTTGGTCTCCTGAGCTCCCGTCCGTGCGGATTTCTATACTCGGGATCACCTTGTCGGCTTTTTCGTCCAACTTGTCCGGCACTAAAATTACCATGAGGCTGCGCACCTGGGCCAGAGCGGTTTCTTTCCCCCCACCGCCCCTTCTGCGTCGCGCTCCAGCGCGGCGCGCGCAGCTGGCGCGCGAGAGCACTGTCGGACAGTTCACTGCCCGAGAGTAATTGGCAATATATCCGCGCCGTCGAATACCCGCGCGCAGTAAGCCACACAAGGGGCGCCTCTATTGACGTAAATCCCCCCGCCCGCGTATTCCAATGCGTCGCGAGTGCGTTCGGAACTAAGAGGGGATGCAAGAGAAAGGAGAAAGCGGGTTCCCCACTTGGTCCGTGGGAGACGAAACTCACGCCCGTCGCTCTCCCATTAGCTTCAGTTTCTGGACGGCAATTCCATCCCCGCTTCAACTCGTCGGGGCGACACTCTCTATACGAAAATGAACGCCTCCCACTAACGCATATTCACCCCCTGCCCAGCAACCGTTTCACTCGGGTGATGATTTTTCCCCCTGAACTTCGATCAAGCGCCCGCCCGGCTATCCCCGCAACAATCCCGCCAACGGAACATCATTTTAATTAATTTCACGTGTTCTCACACTCATTTGCACAGTATCCGGTCTCAATCCCCGCACCGAAATGTCTGGCAGATTGTCCGCTGCCCAACTCCGAACCTTTGCAACGTTTCAAAAGCTTCCGTAAAAGTCGCGATCTGATATACAGCTGATCATTCAACATGTCACGCTTGCGGATCTCCTTCAACGCGGCTTTGAACCCAGCTGCATTGTCCAGCAAATACGCGTCCCACAAACGGCACAGGCTTTCGGCCTGTCCGAAATTCAGCGACATTCCGGAATGACCTCCACGCCAATCAAAATCCGGAATTGCACTTTCAAGCACGGCGGTATTTAAAATGGGAAATGTTTCCGGATTAATTATGATTTCAGCCCGGTAATTACAGTAATGAATTTTCTCAACCGCGTTTCTCCAGTCCAGGTCTGTTTCAGGATCCGAGGTAATTTTACCTGCGGCCACGATACCGGTGGTTCCATATCCGACTTTCAACATGAAAAATCGGTCATTTCTGCGGATTTTCTCGTACTCCCACACACTCCAGTCTCCCCGGCACTGTTTCTGGGAGATATTTTTCAGGTAGCGAAACATACTTATGGATGATATAGCCGGATTCCATTTAAAAACAACAATATTCATAACCTTAGTATCCTTTCTCGACCGGAAAATCACGACAATATTTCCGCAGTCTGTTTACAACCTGATGCTGGTGCCGGGATATCACAATTCGCTTCAGAGATCGGGGAGAGCCCTTCTCCCGGATACAACCGTTGTGACAGGTACACCGCACGGGGAAGCACCATCGCAACAACTTGAGAATTTATTCACCATACCCGGCTGACGGCGGTTTCCCCGCACCCGAAACTCGGTCGGCGCTGAAAATCAATCCGCCGCCGCGCCGTCACTCCACCCATACGTTGTCAACTGCTCTGCGCCCGGCGAGCTCATCCCGCGATTTCTCGCAAGAGGTAATAATCATCACTCCAGCAGGCCGGCTTCATAGAACTCTTTCACAAAATCTTCTTCATTACCAAGCAGCAACTCAACCGTATCGAGCAGATTAATACTTGTTATACCCCCGGTATACAGCATGTTATAACTCCATAAAAACACTTTGTTTTCCTGATCGTAAACCACACAGTTGAAACCACGATCAAAATTCCAGCGGTTCAGCTTTTCCAGGCACTTCAATTTGTCGGCGGAGGGTTTCGCGGTCCAGCCGTGGAAAAACAAAAGTACCTTGTTTTCCCGATCAATAATGATATTGGCCCGGAAAAATTCCCCTTTCTTCACTATAATCATACCATCTTCATCGATGGAAGTACCGAAACGTTCGCCAAGAATCGACTTCAAATTGGAGGCGGACACCTCGCTCTCCTCCAGTCTGGACGGCGCCGCCAGCACAGAAAACCCGACCAGCATGAAACATGCACAAAACAGCAGAGTCTTTTTCATTTTTTCACCCTTTTTATATTTTAATCCCAGACATTCAGCTGGAGAATTTTCATCTCCGGCATGATCAAAATTAGTTTTCAGGAATTTCCCGGCAATCTCTATTTATTCAAGGTGCGATTCGCCCACTCCCACGCCTCGGTTCGCGGGGTGAACATATTTCCCGACACGCCGGAAATTGCTCTCCCGGCCGGGTGATGAAGTTATCCGGCCCGGCGTTTTCTTCCGACTGCCCTTTCACCCGGCGGTTGTTGAGTACGCACGGAAATATCCACATATTGCCGCCCGACGCAACTGAACCTTGCTCAGAGCGCCCCGGCTGGACTTGCGAACCGATTTTACCACCGATATTATAGGCGAAACTGATTATACGATTTAATATATCACCAATAATAAAAATCTGGCAAACAAGTCCAGAAAAAAATCCCCTTTTCACCGCTTTTTCGGCTGGGGGCTTCCGAACGTCCGGTCTCTCAATGCGGATTCCGGGAATTGTTCCGGTCAATTTATCTTTGTCCTCGGGAGGATATCCTTACCTGATGTATATACTTATGCACAGGTAAGAGAAACATCTTACGCAATGCCGGAAAATATCTGCAAAAAACCTCCGCATTTGCCTCGGTTATGGAACGATGGCGGCAAGCCGGACTGATCACCGCTATTCGGCGGAGATCTTGATCCGGAATCGCTGTCGTTTCCCCGGCATGGAAACGAGAGGGGAAATCCTGCTTTCAGTCTTGTTTTTTGGAGCGTTGATGCTATTTTTAGTGTTATAACCAATTGGAGAAAATATGGCATTCACGACCAGAAGCACGCTGCTGTCCGCCATCCGGCGCGGCGATGAAATTGCCTGGAATGAATTTTACGAAATGTATAAACCGCTCATCTGGTTGCGCGGCGGCGACCTGCGTCTGAATCAGACCGAAAAGGAGGAGTTGGTTCAACTGGTCATGTTGTCGTTTTTCAAATCATCCCGGACATTTCGCTACGACAAGTCCAGAGGCCGGTTCCGCGACTATCTCAAGCGCGTCATTCACAATCGGGCCTGCGACCTGATGCGCAAACGCCAGGACAACACCGTTTCCGCGGAGATGTGCGATGACTTGCTGAGCCGGATTCCGGCGGAGGCGGAGGATCGCTGGGATCGGGAATGGCGGGAACTTGTTCTGAAGCAGGCTTTTGAAGAATTGAAAACACGTTGCAATCCGACCACGCTGCAATCTTATGATCTGTTTGTGCGACAGCAGCTTCCCGCCCGGGAGGTCGCCGAAATGCTCGGCATCAAACCCAACGCCGTCTATCAGCACAAAGCCCGCGTGGAGGCGATGCTCCGTGAGATCGTGATGGAACTGGATGAATAACTTCCCCCCGGAAATCCACGCCTACGCCCCGGTCTGTCTCTGCGGACGGGGTGCCTACGGTTCGGTATGGCTGGTCACGGACGCAATCGGAGAAAAATATGCACTGAAAATCGTGTTCAAATCCTCGCTCGGAGGAGAATGGAAACGGGAGTTCAACGGTCTCAGGTATTACCGGAATCACGTGACGCCACACCCGAACCTGATCCGGATTCATCACCTCGAAGACTATCCCGACTTCTTCTACTACACGATGGAATGCGCAGATAATCTGTCTCCGGATGACGGCGACTACCGCCCGGCTACGCTGGCTGATTTGATCAACATGAACGGGGCGCTGCCCCCCGCCGAAACCGTGAAGATTTTCGATCGGCTGCTGGATGCGCTGGCTCATCTCCATCTATCCGGCTTGATCCACCGGGACATCAAACCGGATAATGTCGTCTTCATCGGCGGGGTGCCGAAACTCGGGGATATCGGCCTGGTGAGTTCGGCGACCCACACCCTCAGTCTCGCCGGGACCCGGGAGTTCATCCCCCCGGAATACCTGACCGGACAGAAAAAAGAGGCGACGGAAACCATCGATCTGTATGCGTTGGGGAAAACCTTGTATTGCGCGTTCTCCGGTCAAAGCCCCGGCGACTTTCCCCTGATCCCGCCGCCGGTGCTCCGGGAACCGGCGAACCGGCTCTTCAACCAGCTGGCGAAACGCGCCTGTGCGGCTGAACCAATCGTCCGCCTGAAAACAATCCATGAATTTCGAGCAGCACTGCATGGAAGCATCGGGTGGAAATATGAATTTCAGTACCTGTTTCTCCGCCTGTTCCGGCTTATACGTCTTCCCTTCTCCTGGCTGCGGAGGTTGATCGCGGTTCCGGCGGTGCGCAGATGGTCGCTGACGGTGGCGGTGCTGTTGGCGGTGCTCTGGTTCGGGATGTTCCTCAAGACCTTCCTGCAGCTGGAAAAGCTCCATCATCCCTACGATTTCGGGATTCACGCCGACACGTTGAAGCTGGCGTTGTTCAACTGGCATGTACAGTTCGGCAACTACGATTTGTACGATTTCTACAAAAAAAACGACTTCAGACTCAAGCTCTACGGGAACAAACGGCTGGTCACCCGCGAAGAATATCTGCGGGAAAAGAATCCCGGCCTCCCCCCGCAGCCTCTGGCTCTGGAATTTGAGATCGATGAACCGGACGCGGCAGGCAAGCGGGTGAAACAGCTGTTCAGATATCCGGCTCCGGAGGTCACGCAGAACACGCCGCTGCAGGAAGAATACCTGCACGAACTCTTTTTCCGGGAATTGCATTCGCGAAAGCTGGAGGTGCCGACGGACACCGAATGGCAGCAGAAAATCATGTATCTTCCCGCCTCCCGTTCGGCACGTCTGAAGTTCACCGAGGAACTTCCACTTTATTCGGAAATCAATATATCCTTCAACCCGTACCGCTTCGACGGCGAAATGACCATCCTTCTGACCGCTGCCGAATACATTCCCGTCTCCGGACCGCCCCCTCCGGAGGAACGGATCAGGCGTCAGCTCCGGTTCCGAATGGTTTCAGACGGAGAGAAGCTGTCGTTTCAGCCCGCGCTCTACCGGGAACAGGACTGTTTCGAAGATGAACTGCGGGAAGCCGCCACCCCCGCAATCCGGGAAATCTCCCTGGAAGACCGTTTCTACCAATTGAGCATCGTATTGGCGGACAACTGCCGGAGAGTTTATCTGGATGGAAATCTGATCTGGGTGACTTATCCGGCGTTTTACGGCGGCTATCTGGATATGAGTTACCGGAGCACTTCTCGTCATCCTCTCCAGATAAACGACTTCTCGATCTACGATACCGGACTGGTTCAGCCGGACGATCCGCGCCAATCGAGGCTGATGTTGCCGGAACGCCGGGCGTTGTCGGAACCGGATGAAAACCTGCGCAAGTTCCAATGGCTGGACGCGTTGTTTCCCCGGGAACTTCTCCCCATGCCGCGGCTGTTTTCCGATCTCGGCTACGGAGCAACGGAATCCTCCGGCAGCACCGTTCAGGGAAGGAAGATCTCCTTGACTGCCGGCAGAACCTTCCTGTTTCTCCACCGTAGATTCTCCAAACCCTGGGAACTGAACTTCACCGTGGTTTTCAACGATGACCAGAGCCGTCTGGAAATTCATCCCTACGCAGTTCTCGATGATGGCGATACTCCCCGCCTGGGAGTCATCTCCAGCCGGTTCACAGTACGATCATCCGCCATGTCCTCATCGCCGCCCTGCCAGGTGGATTTCGTTCTCCGTTGTGAAACCGGTACAATGGAGTTGACCGGGAAATCCGGTGGAATCGAGGTTTATCGGTCCTCTTTTTTCATTCCGGAAGCCGGACTCTTTCATCTCGGGTTGAATTGCGATGTAAAAACCGGCCTGGAAATTCTTCTGCCGCCGGAGGATGATTTTCCGGGACGCGGACGCCGGTGAACAGCTGTCGTCCCCCCTGGAAAAATTCCGACTCTGCGACCGCCACGCCGAAATCTCATCCTTTCCCCGCCGTGCCTCCCGAAAGCGGAGAAATCCCCCTTGCGCCGAAACGACCGGCCCCTCCGAAGCTCACGCCACACCGCAGGAATGGTAACTGCGCCGGAACTTTCCCGGCGACGTCGGCCGCAACCGGTTCCGTGCCGGGAGCGGATTTGCGGTCCGGCGACCGGGATAATATTCCGTTTCCGGCATGTTCGATTGCTTTGATTCCCGCCGTCCGTCTCCCGTTCTCCGGTCGAACCAATGCAAAAAACCGTGCAACATGATTTGCATTTCATGTGTTTTTGCACAACAAAACCATTTCATGTTATTCTTTTGCTGCATTTTTCGATTATAATTAAATTGGGAATTAAAAACTGTTTCAACATTTTATGGACAATAACGAAATCAATACCAACCTCAGGAGAATCAACATGTCCGTAGCCACCATACCGCTTGCCAACGCCATCCATTCCGGGAAAAAAACGATGACAGCCATGCTCGTCAACGCTGACCGGGAATTTGTCTGCGCCACCGTTCCTGCTCCAGTACGCAAAGATGGCGAGGTGTTGATCGAAATTCATGCCGCCGCCGTCAACCGCGCCGATCTGATGCAGCGGGAAGGAAATTATCCGCCCCCGCCGGGATGGCCGGAATGGTGCGGACTGGAGGTCGCCGGAATCGTCCTCGAGGCTCCCCCTTCCGCCTCCGTCCGACCGGGGGAACAAGTATGCGCACTGCTCGGCGGCGGCGGCTATGCCGAACAGGTCGCGGTTCCGGCCGGCATGGTCATTCCAATTCCTGCGGGGATCTCCATGGTCGAAGCGGCGACCCTGCCCGAAGTCTGGTCGACCGCGTATCTGAATCTGCAGCTGGAAGCCGGCGGCATACGGCCGGGCGATACGGTCTTCATTCAGGCGGGAGCCAGCGGGGTCGGACTGGCGGCGATCCAGTATTCCAAACTGATGGGGGCCAGGGTGATCACCACCATCGACCGGGAAGATAAAGCCGAATTTGTCCGCAAACTGGGCGCCGACATCGCCGTCAATTACCTTGAACAGGAGATCGAACCTGTGATCGCCGCAAACCCGATTGACATTGCCCTCGACTGCGTCGGCGGCGCCCGTATGGGAGAGTGTTTCCGTCACATGCGGTTCGGTGGTCGCTGGATCATGATCGCCACCATGGCCGGAGCGATGACCCAGGTGGATCTGGAGACGGTTTTCCGCAAGAGACTGCGGATCATCGGCAGCACGCTCCGCAGCCGCACTCCGGAGGAAAAAGAGGCCATCCTGCAAGCTTTGCGCAGAAATCTGTGGCCGAAGTTCTCCTCTCGCGAACTGATTTCCAACATTCATGCGGTTTTTCCGCTGCGGGAGGCGGGCAATGCTCATGCGGTGCTTCAGCGGTGTGAAAATATCGGCAAAGTCGTTCTTCAGGTAAAATAAATCTATCCATCTCTCAATTCAGGAGATCTTCTCAATGTTTGATTTCACCGGTCGTACCGCGATTGTCACCGGAGGCTCATCCGGCATCGGCCTGCTGACGGTGCAGGAACTCGCCCGCCAGGGCGCCAATGTCACGCTCGTCTACAACAACGGCCAGAATGCGGAAAACGAAGCTCAGAAAATCCGCGACGCCGGCGGGCGGGTTATCGCCGTCAAAACCGATGTCCGCGATTACCACCAGATCGAAGCGTGCGTCTCCAGAACCATGGAGGAATTTGGTTCCGTAGACATTCTCGTCAACAGCGCCGGCGGCAACGCGGCCAGGATCTGGAAGTGCGCCGGCCCCTGGGAAAATATGCCCTATGAATCCATCGAATGGGGCATTGACGTGAATCTCAAGGGGCCGGTGTTCTTTGCCCGCGCCGTCCTCGGGATCATGATCCGGCAACAACGCGGCGTCATCGTCAATGTCAGTTCGATCGACGCGTTGACCGGCGCCACCTTCGGCATCGAATACAGCGCCGCTAAAAGCGGCCTGATCGCCTTCACCAAATCGCTGGCGCTCTGCGGCGCACCCCATCACGTGCGTTCGGTCTGCGTGGTTCCCGGTCCGGTATTGACCCGCCCCGCCATGGCCAAGATGAAAACCCCTCTGGGACGCGCCGCCGAAACCATCGAGGTAGTCGATCTGATCTCCTATCTTTGTTCGGATAAGGCAGCCTTCATCACCGGATCTACCCACCTGATCGACGGTGGTCGCGCCTGTGGAGGAATGTCATGAAACACTGGAAAGTCGCCATCGTCAAGGATACTTCAAAAAAGATGCTCGGACTGCACGGTCTCCAGACCGCCTTCCGCGGACTGCCCGGCGTCGAAATCTGCGCCCTCGTCGATCCCAACTGCGCCGATCTCGCCGCCCGCATGGCCTTTCTGGAAGCGCAGCGCCATTACACCGACCTGCGCACGATGTTGCAGCAGGAACGGCCGGACATCGTCGTACTGACCAGCCGCCACCCCGGCGATCACCTCGAACAAATCCGTCTGGCCTGTGAGTTCGGTTGCCACATCTACTGCGAAAAATCTCTGGTCGCGGATCTGGAGGAGGGCGACGAAATCATCCGACTGCTGAACCGCAGCGGCGTCAAACTCTGCATGGCCCACCCGTGCCGTTACGCGACCCCATACCTGACCATGAAAGCGATGATCGAAGCCGGGGAAATCGGGGATGTCGTCAGTTTCACCGCCCGCGGCAAATGCGATCACCGGGGCGGCGGCGAGGATATGATCGTGCTCGGCACCCATATTCTCGACTACCTGCTGTTTCTCTTCGGTCGGCCGGAACTGGTTTTTTCCGACATCACCATGAACGGCCACAGCGCCGCCCGGGAGGAACTGCTGCCGACGGTGGAACCGGTCGGTCCGGTGATCGGCGATCATATTTTCGCCGCCTTCCGATTCTCCGGCGGAGTGAACGGAGTATTTGAATCCCGTCGCGGCCTCTATGACGTTGCAACCGGTCACACGCAGATGGGGTTGTGCGTGATGGGCAGCAAAGGGTCGCTGAGCATCCGTTTTGACGACTTCCATGAACGGGCACTTTTCATCAGCCGGACGCCGGGACCGCCGGAGAGCGGTGTCCCGTTTGAATTTGTGCCGACAGTCGAACGGCGTACCATCCCCGGCGCATTACCGATCGACTATTCGGTCTGCGAACAAAAGGATTGTCCCCGGGTTCATTTCTTCCCGGAAGCCAACCGCTTTGCCGTTTACGACCTGATGTCGGCGATCGAAAACGATTGTCAACCGGCATCCGGCGCCGACAACGCGGTCGCCACTCAGGAGATGATTCAGGGAATCTATCTCTCGCACCTGACCCGGAGTACGGTTCCCTTCCCTCTGGCGCAACGGCGCCATCCCCTGCTGCCCCCACTTAACCCCCTCACAACTCAAGGAGCTGACTCATGAGATCGACATTCATCATTATGATTTACCTCTCTCTGCTGGCCGTTCCGGCCGCAATCGCCGGGGAGGCTCCTGCCGCGGCGAAGACGTTGCCGACCGGCAATGTCCCGGAAATCCGCAGTCAGGCTACCGGCTTCTTCCGGGTGGAAACCCAGCCGGACGGCCGGTGGTGGCTGATCGCTCCGGATGGTTGTGGTTACGTTTCCTTCGGTATCGATCACTGCAACTATCGCGGCCACTTCAGCCATAAAGACGGCTTCTACCGTTACCGCCGCAACAACGACGAGAAATACATGACGGAAGCGGAAAAGGCCGCCGTCGCCCGCGACCGGCAGGCTGCCGATGCCGCCGTCCGGGATCGCGCCGCCCGCGATCGGGAAGCCGGGCCCAACCCTCCCCCCTATGCGCTCAAATGGGGAGAGGAGACCGCCGCCCGGCTCCGGGACTGGGGGTTCACGGCGATGGGATCGACCTGCGACGAACAATTCGCCTCCCGCGGTTTTGTCACCCGGCCCCTGCTGCGCATGTCGGAAACTTTTGCCAAACGGGGCGACGATTATCACATCGCCGAACATAAACAACGCGCCAGCAGCGTCTTTCCCAATGTGTTCCACCCGGACTTTCCGGAATTCTGCGAAGCCATGGCCCGGGAGAAATGCGCTCCCAACCGCGACAATCCGTGGTACCTCGGCTATTACATCGACAACGAACTGGCCTGGTGGGGGACCTCCTCGCGTACCCTACCGGTCGGCCTTTTCAATCTGGTGATGAAGAAAAATGGCACCCACACCGCCAAACAGGCGCTGCGGGAGTTTCTGCGCCGCGAAAGCGGCGACGACATCGCCCAGTTCAACCGCGTCTGGAACACTCAGCTCTCTTCGTTCGACGAAATCTCCGATCTCACCGCCCTGCCGGAAACCACCCCGGAGCAGGTGGCAATCAAGGAACGTTTTCTCGCGCTCATCGCGGACACCTACTTCCGGATCACCACCGAGGCGATCCGCAAAGCCGATCCCAATCATCTGATTCTCGGCTGCCGTTTCGCGGATGTTCACGGCGGGGTTTCCCCCGTCGTCTGGCAGGCCGCAGGCAAGTACTGCGACGTAATCACCGTCAACTGCTACCCCACTGCCCGACTGGATGAAAACTGTGTTTACACTGACGACACCCCCGGAAGCGTTCCGATGACGGAGATGTTCGACCGGCTTCGGCAGTGGACCGGCCGCCCGATAATTATCACCGAATGGTCCTTCCCCGCCCTGGACTCCGGTCTGCCCTGCACCTTCGGCGCCGGTCAGCGCTTCTCCACCCAGTCCGAACGGGTAGCCGCCTGCCGGTTGTTCGCCCGGACCATGCTCAGCCATCCCGCCGTCGTCGGTTACGATTACTTCATGTGGTGCGACGAACCGGCGACCGGCATTCTCGCATCCTTCCCGGAGAACTCCAATTACGGGCTGGTCAACGAACAGGGGGAACCTTATCAGGAACTCGCGGACATGTTCAGTGAGATCCACCGCGAACCGGCCAGACTCCGCCTCGCCCCTCCCCCGAAACCCCGCCAGGTCACCCGTAATTTCGCGGATGCCCGCCAGCTCGCCACCGGAATCGCCCGCAGCATAAAGGCCTCCGGACGCTCCGTATTCAGCAGGGACGGGGACAATTACACGCTCTCAAACGGAAAAATATCCCTGTCGGGAAAGATCGGTTCTCCCGCAGTTTTCGACCGGATCACCGCCGGCGACAACGGATCGAACTTCGGGGAGTTCACCGTAATGGTACAGGAAAAGGATGTCGTCGGCAAGTCCTTCTGGCGTCGGCCGCGGAAAATTGCCGCCGCCAGCGGACGCAATCTCACTGACGGATCGGCCGAAGCGACCATTACCGCGCTCGGCTGGAGCTATCTTCTGGTCATAAAGGTAGTTCTGCCCCCGGATTCGGAGGTTTTCCTGACTGAACCGGTCTCCTTGAAAAACATCGCCAAAAAGGATTTCGCCGTGACTGCCGTTTTTCTGCGCCTGACCGGCGGCGACGGCTTCGGTCCCGCCGAACGCTTCGCCTCACGGCTGTGGAACTCTCCTCCTCTTGGCTGCTGGGTTCATCCCGACGGCCGATTTCTGGGTTCCGCCGCCCCGGTTGGTTCCGATTACCGGATCGTGTTCTATCAGAACAAGGATTCCCTGAGCGCGGACGCCCGGCTGCTGCTGCCGAAAACCAGAACCCTGGCTCCGAATGAAACCATCCGCTTTCAACCTCCCCGTACCGGCGCCATGCTCCATTACCTCGGCACCGGCGGTCGAGAGGAATTTCTGGCGCGGGTGAAAGCAACTGCGGAATTTCTGAAATAAACGGTTATTTCCCGGAACTTATAAAACCTCAACCGCTTAAGGAGGAAAAGATGTCGAAATTACGTTTCACCCTGATCGAGCTGCTGGTGGTGATTGCGATCATCGCCATTCTGGCGGCGATGCTGATGCCGGCCCTCAGCCAGGCCCGGGAAAGAGCGACCGCCACCAAATGCCTCGACAACATCAAACAACTGGCGACCACCCTGATCTTCTACACAAACGACAACCGCGAACTGATCCCGCAGCAGGTTGCCAGCGGTGAATATCCCGGTCAAACCAGCGGCACCGGCTGGCTCTACCGCCTCGTGTTCGGCGGCTATATCAAACCGGACATCACCCGCTCATCCGGACTTGTGCAGCTTTTCCGGAGCGCCGCCTCCGTGCACTGTCCGAAAACCCGGATCGCCGGAGGAACTTCGGCCTCCAACAATGAAGCTGTTCTGCGCAGCTACGGCATGTTCATGTACTGCAGCAGCGACAAGGACACCCGCGATGAGAAACTCGGCAACGCCTACGTTGCCGGCCTGACCGGCGATACCGTCTGGACCGGCTATATTCACGGCGGCCGACTCAAGGATCCCAGCCAGACGATGCTGATCGGCGACAACGCCACCGTCGTAAAGACTTCGGTTCAGAACTGTCAGAGCTGGAATGTCGGACTTACCGGCAACAACACCAGTGTGTTCGGTCTGATTCGCGCCTGGCACGGCGGCAACAATGCCAATGTCTCCTTTGCCGACGGTCACGTCGCCTCAGTGAACATGAAGGAAATGAGGAATATGCCGAATCAAGTCACCAACTACTACAACAGCAGTGGAGCTCACGTTTCGCAATGACCTTCCGACCCACCATCCGACCGGGAGTTTTCCCCGGTAAACGCCCGGACTACCCGCCAGACTCAGCGGACGCTTTCGCGCTGAATCAGGCTGTAGGGCAGTATCGTCCGGGCGGGATGGTGTTCACCGGCGAGAAACGCCTGGAATACCTCCACCGCCTTGCCGGCCAGACGCGGATAATCCGGATTCAAAGTGGTCTGCGGCGGCGTACTGTAGGGGGAGAAAAAGGAGATCTCCGTGGAGATCAGCGAAATATCCTGCGGAATACGCTTGCCGAACAAACTCAGCGCATAGGCGGTCAACAGCCCGCCGGACTGCCCCGGACAGAGCAGCGCATCAACCCCACGGCTCAGCAGCTTGCCGACCAGTTCCACACTGGTGGACTGGGAGGCGATGAACAGCAGTTCATCGTTGCAGGGATAGTTGAATTGACGGAGCGCGGCGCGCGCTTCCCGGAAGCGCAGATCGGTTTTGCCGACTCCGGCCTCGCCGTAAATCAGGCAGCCGATTTTCTCCAGTCCCCGTTCCCGCAGATGCGAAACCGCCAGCTGCATCGCCTGCTTTTCATTGGAGGAGACCTCCCATACGCCCGGGTAGGGCTTCGGAAGTTCCCGGTCCAGAACCACCAGCGGCTGGGCGAAATTCCGGTTCCAGTCCTGAAACTCCTCCGGCTGAAGCCCGACCGCCGCCGCACCGTAAAACTGAATGTTGTCCAATCGTTTCCGGCTGTGCCACGGCAGAATCTCCACCCGGAAGTTGTGTTTGGCCAACTCCCCGGAAAGAGCGATGACCAGCACCTCCACACAATAATGCGCCGGATAACCGGATTCATCCGGCGTCAGAATCACGATGTTCCGCTGTCTGGCCGCAAGTTTCGGATGATAATTGTACTCCTCCGCCAGCGCCAGCACCCGTTGCCGTACCTCCTCGCTGATTCGGGGATGATGACTGAACACCCGGGAAACCGTCGACGGCGACACCCCGGCCAGCTTCGCGATCTTCTGAAGATTCATAATGGGACCTCCTTGAATTTACCATTGACAATATAGTGCAATTGCCGCGGCGATACAACGTGTTGCACAAACTTTTGCATAACTCCAGGCCTCCCGCAATCAAACAGACCGGTTCTCCCAACGAAAGGAATTTCTCAAATTATGGCATGGCAATACTGGCTGATCGTAATCACCCCGCTGCTGGCGGTTTTCGGCATGGCGCTTTATTCCCGTCGCTATATCCGCAGCGTCAGTGACTTTCTCGTCGCCGGACGGGTGGCGGGACGTTACGTCATCAGCGTCGCCGGTATGGAATCCGCGATGGGGGTGCTGACGCTGGTCGCGCTGGTGGAGGTCAATTACGCCACCGGTTTTGCAATCACCTTCTGGCAGTCGCTGCTGCTGCCGCTGGGAATGTTTTTGAGTCTTACCGGGTTCTGCGCCTACCGCTACCGCGAAACCAAAGCCATGTCCATCGGACAGTTTCTGGAAATGCGCTACAATCGCTCCTTCCGGATCTTCGCCACTTCGCTGCGCTCCTTTGCGGAAATCCTCTGCAACGCCATCGGCCCCGCCGTCGCGGTACGCTTCTTCATCTATCTGCTGGGCTGGCCTCATTACCTGACGATTTTCGGCTGGACGGTTCCCACCTTCATGTTGCTGCTGGTGGCGGTGCTGATCATGGCGCTGGTCATTATTCTGTCGGGAGGTCAGATTTCGCTGATCGTCACCGACTGTCTGCAGGGATTGATGTGCTATCCGATTTTCGTGATCTTCACGGTGTTTCTGTTGACCCATTTTTCCTGGTTTGGCGAGGTGACTCCGGTGATGCTGGCCCGGGCGCCGCAGGAAAGTTTTCTGGATCCCTATGATATCTCCAATCTCCGCGACTTCAATTTGTTCGCTCTCATCGTGGTGCTGATCGCCCGGCCGCTCAGCACCGCGGTCTGGTACGGCAACGGCACCAGCGGCGCCGGCAGGACTCCGCATGAGCAGAAGATGGCCGGTATTCTGGCGGAATGGCGTTCCGGTCTGAGCATTGTATTCTGCACGCTGATCGCCGTGGCGGTCATCACCCTGATGAACCACGCCGACTTCGCCGATCAGTCCTACAGCATCCGCCGGGAACTCTCCACCCGGGTCGCCGCAGAGGTCATCGAAGATACCCGGGTGCTCGATGCGGTGGTCAGCGATCTCCGGCAGCTTCCGGCCCCGGATCCGGAAACCATGACCGAACAGATTCTGAGCCGGAAGCAGAACTATGACACTCCGTTTCTCGATCAGGCGCTGGCAACCCTTAACACTGCCCTGCCGGATTCCGGAGAGGCCAGCAAAACTTTCCTTCAATACCGCAGTCTTTACAATCAGAACCTGCTGCCGGTGGCCATGCGCAATTTCATGCCGCCGCTGCTGCTGAGCATTTTCGTACTGCTGCTGATCATGTTGATGCTCTCAACCGACGATTCCCGGATTTTCAATTCCGCGGCGACAATCACCCAGGACATCATTGTACCGTTGCGCCGCCGTCCTCTCACCCCGGAGGAACAGTTGCGCTGTCTGCGCTGGATGACGGTCGGCGTGGCGGTATTATTCTTTCTCGGGTCGATGTTTCTGGCGCAGATGGACTACATCCAGCTTTTCGTCAACATAACCACCTCCATCTGGATCTGCGGAGCGGGTTCGGTGATGACCTTCGGACTGTACAGCCGCTTCGGCACCACGGCGGGGGCCTATGCGGGATTGCTGGCCGGTTCCCTGATTTCCGGTGGCGGCTTCATCATCCAGCGAATCTGGCCCAACACCATCTACCCTCTGCTGGATTCGCTCGGCTGGGTGGAGCCGGTCGGAAACTTTTTCCATGCCGTTTCCGCACCGTTTCATCCCTACATCGTCTGGACGATGAATCCGATCAACTTCCCGGTCAACTCCCGGGAAATCTCCTTCATCGCGATGATCAGCAGCATGGTCATGTACTGCCTGGTCTCCTGGATGACCTGCCGGGAACCCTACAATCTCGACCGACTGCTGCATCGCGGGAAGTACAATTTCGACGGAGATGACAAAAAAATTCAGACCAGCTGGACGCTGCGCACCATATTCTCCAAACTGATCGGCATCACCCCGGATTACAGTCGGGGCGACCGGATCACCGCGTACGCGCTGTTTGCATATACTTTCGGGTACAAATTTCTTCTGGCGTTCCTCGCGGTAATCGTCTGCAACATCTTTTTCCCGTGGAAACCGGAGTGGTGGGGGGATTACTTCTTTGTCACGCAGGTGTTGATTCCCGGCCCGGTGGGAGCCGTGACCACGGTCTGGTTCTTCATCGGCGGGATCATGGATCTGCGGCGGCTGTTCCGCGACCTGGCCAAACGCAAAGCGGACGCGCTGGACAACGGTGTGGTCGAAGGCAATGTATCGCTGGCCGACCAGGCCGCCGTCCGGGCGGTGGAGGCGGCAGCTGCCGCCCCGGAACCGCCACCGAAACCAAACTCCTCCGCCGGAGGAAAATAATTTTCATTCCGGACGGCGGGCCGCAGTCGCCGAACTGATTCGAGCCCTCGGCCCGGCTGGGAACCGACGATTTTTCAACCATGAATCCATACAATCGGGAGGATATTTTCAAATGTTGCAGAACCGATGGGGAGAATTCAATGCCGACGGTACCGAACTTCTGATTCGCGACCAGCGGACGCCGTTCAACTGGAATAACTTCATCTTCAGCCGGGACGGGCTGTGCCGCATGGAGATCAACCAGCGCGGCGGCGGCGGAAGCTATTACAATTACGACCAGAATATGATCGCCGCGGGCAGAACCTATTTTCTGCGCGATGAGTCCGGAACCATGCGTTCTCTCACCGGCATGGATGCTCCGGATCATTCGGAAATTTCGCTCTGCCGCCAGCAGCCGGGGCGTTCGATTTTTGAAACCCGGTCCGGTGCGGTGGCAAGCCGGCTCACCGTCGCGATGAACCCGGACTCCTATGCGGAGATCAACCGTCTGGAAATCACCAACCACGACCAGGTCACGCATCGTTTTGAATTGACTGCCTGCCAATTCATCCGGCTCGCCGGATCGGACAATGGTTCGCAGCTCGACCACACCGAATATCATCCGGAAGTGCGCGCCATCGTCATGCGGCGCTATCACGCCGAGTGCGCGCCGAACCGTTACGCCGCCTACTTCGTTTCCTCACTGGATCCGCAGAGTTTCTGTGGTTCCCGGGATGACTTTTTCGGTGCGGACACCTGCCTCGCCGACGCGGACGCGGTACGTACTCCCGGACCGCTTCCGCAGCAGAACGCCTGTGCGACGCCGCCGATTTTCGCGCTGCGCTGCCGGATCGAAATTCCGGCGGGAGAGACATTCACCGCCTGGTTTGAACTCGGCATCGCCGCCACCCTGGACGAAGCGGTCCAGAGTGCCGCCACGTTCTCCATCGAACGCGCCGAAGCCGGACTGGCGGCCGCCGCCGATTTTTACCGGGAAGCGCTCGCCGGATCCCGGATTCAAACCCCGGAGTGCAATCTCAACGTCGCCTACAACTGCTGGACCCGGCTCCAGCTCTTTCACCAGAACCTCAACGGCAGGAACTGGAATGTCTACCTCTGGCGCAATCACCTTCAGGACGGCAGCGGATATCTGCAATTCGATCCGGAGTTCTCGCGCAAATGGATTCGGCAGCTCTGTTCACTGACCCAGGCTGACGGCTTCGTACCCCGCACCACCGCCAAGGGAAAAAACGTTCCAGCCGCGATGGCATTTTACTTCAAACAGCGCCACAACGATATCGGCTGCTGGCTGGGAATCTGCACCGCCGAATACATTCTCGAAACCGGAGATCTCGCTTTCCTCGATGAAACGGTGTTCAATCCGGCCCGCAACCGTGACATCACCGTACTGGAGGCGGTGGAGGCCGGTCTGATCTGGTGCCTGAGCCAGCGGGGAATTTACGGCTTCATCCGCTTTCTGGACGGAGACTGGAGCGATCCGCTGGAGAAAGCCGGGCGGCGCGGAATCGGGGAATCCTGCTGGACCGCGATGGCGGTGGTCCGGGCGATACGGATGTTCGCTCCCCTCATGCGCCGGGCCGGCCATGCGTCCCGGGCGGAACGACTTGAACTCGGCGCCGCCGAGGTCGCCGACGCCCTCAACCGCAACGGCTGGGACGGCAGCTGGTATATCCGCGGCGTCACCGATGACGGAGTAAAATTCTGCACCCGGCGGGAACGGGACGCCCGGATCAGCATGCTGGTCCAGGCATGGGCGGTGCTTTCCGGGGTGGCGGATTCCGAGCGCAGGCGGATCGTGATGGATGAAGTCATCGCCAAATGCCTGAGCGACTTCGGTCCGATGCTCTATGCGCCGCCGTACCTCGAAGAACGCGAGGATATCGGCCGGGAATCCGCCAAACGTCCCGGCTGCGGCGAAAACGGCTCCTGTTACACCCACGGATCAATGATGCTGGCGGCGGCTCTGCTGGAGATGGGGGAAGCCGACCGGGCGCTGGACATCCTTCAAAGAACCGTCTCCGTGGCGCCGAACGGAGATTGGTTCGACGTCCGCCGGAGCACGCCGCTGTGGTGGTGCAACTATTATCAATCCCCCTACGGCGCCCAGCCGGGACGTTCCAGCAACTTCACCAGCAGCGGCGCTCCGGCGTGGTTTGTGATGAATCTTGCGCAACGTTTCTTCGGACTGATACCCGAACTTGACGGCCTGCGGGTCGCGCCCTGTTTCCCCACGACCTGGCAGCTGGGCGCACTGGAGAGAGTCTGGCGCGGTTCGCGGTATCAGGTGGAGGTCAGACGCACCGGTCATTTCCGTTGCCGCCTGGACGGTCGGGATCTGGCCTCGCCGTTCATTCCACCTCCCGGCGCGGCCGGAGAGAACCACCGCGTTGAGGTTGAAATCCCATAACCCCGGCTCCGGAATCGCGCCCGGCGGCGCCGCCGACAGCCCAATTATCCCGGACCCCGGTTCCAGATTTATCCCATAGTGCGTTCCGCCGGAGAAACCGCCCCTCCCCCGGCGGCGGGGGGATTTTCTCCGGATGGACGGGAATCTGGAACCATTTCGATCCGGTCCGCGGTTGATTCCTCCAGCTATTCGGCCAGCCGGAACCGTTTCTGTACATTCAGGCGGCAGGCGCGCGGCGACTCGCCGAGGTAGCGCCGGAAAAGTTCGCTGAAGCGACCCGGGCTGCCGATTCCGCACATGTCGCTGATCTTCCCCAGCGGCAGATCGGAACATTCAATCAGCCGGCAGGCGGATTCCACCCGGAGACGCTGGAGAAATTCACTGAAGCACAACCCGGTTTCGCGGTGGAAAACATGCAGAAAATGGGAAGTGCTCATCCCCGCTTCCCGGGCGGTTTCTCCGGCGGAAACCTTCCGGGAATGGTTTTTGCGCATGAAAATAACCGCCTTGAGTATCCGGGTATCTTTACTCGTCACCGATGGCAGCAGCGCCGGAGAGACCGGAAGCCGATTCATTTTCCCGAGATGAAGTTCAGCAAGCCGGAGCAGCACCTCTCCCAGCTGCAGCAGTTTTTTCTCCGTGATGACAGGAAGTTTTCTTCTCTCCTCCTCATATTCACGGTACCCGGCACGTTCCGTGGAGCGAAACGTCCCCGCACACAGAACTCCGGCGAACTCATCCCGGATGAAAACCGGGACGGCAAGTTCCATCGCGCCCGCATGGCAGTGGACAATCTGCGGGGCGCGTTTTCGCAACGCCAGCCGGAACTCCTTTTTCTGATGTTCGCTGATGCATCGCCGGAGCTGGAGGCGGGTTGATTCGCGCTTCAAATTCATGCAGAACGAACTTTGATGTTCTCCCTGCTCCGGATTGATGCTCTGCAGCAGCGTGCGATCCTGAAAATGCCAGGTGAAATGCAAATCCGAAAATATTCCCAGCAAACGGAGAGTTTCGGAAAATTGTTCAAGTTCAGGCAGCATGATTTATTTTCGCATGATATTGATATTATTCAGCATAATATAGATAGATTATCCGAAAAAATCAAATTACTGTAAATAACAGACAGGAGAAGAAAAATGAAAATTACCGCAGTTAAAACTTTGATCATGGATGCCTACCGAACCAACTGGACCTTCCTCAAGGTGGAGACCGACGAAGGACTCCACGGCTGGGGGGAAGCCTCGCTCGGCACCCAGGAGATGGCGCTCTCCGGCTGCGTGGATGACCTCCGGCATCTGGTAATCGGGCGCGACCCGCGCGAGATTGAAAAACTCTGCTTCGAACTCTACCGGGATATCTACTGGAAAGGCGGTCCCGTGCTGATGTCTGCCATCAGCGGCATCGAAATCGCCTGCTGGGACATTACCGGAAAATTCTTCAATACGCCGGTTTACAGCCTGATGGGCGGAAAAATGCGCGACCACGTCAGAATGTACGCCAACGCCTGGTTCCCGGGAGCGCGAACGCCGGAGGATTTTGCGGCAGCCGCCAGGAAAGCCGTCGCGCTCGGAGTGACGGCGCTGAAATGGGATCCCTTCGGAAAGGCGCACCTCACGCTGTCCCGAAGAGAACTGGAGTATGCCGCCGCGATTGTCGGAGCAGTCCGCGATGCGGTCGGCCCGGAGGCGGATCTCCTGATTGAATGCCACGGACGGTTCAACTGCTATACCGCGCTCGAAATCGCCCGGGAACTGCAACCGTTCCGGATCATGCTGCTGGAAGAACCGTGCCCGCCCGACAACTTCGCGGTTCTGGCGGAAATCCGTTCCCGATCGCCGATTCCGGTTGCCGCGGGGGAACGGGTCTACACTAAATTCGGCTTTCAGGATCTCTTCGACCGCAATGCCGTTGACATTGTTCAGCCCGACGTCTTTCACGCGGGCGGGATGTCCGAATCCAGAAAAATCGCCGCCATGGCGGAGGCCAGACACCTTCCGGTTTCGTTTCACAATCCGAGCGGACCGGTCTCCAATGCCGCGATTCTCCAGCTGGCGGCGTGCACCCCGAACTTTCTGATCCATGAGATCATGCTGACGGACGGTTCCTTCCGGCAGCAGGTGTCTGACGAAGAGGTGATTTTCGAAAACGGTCATATCCGGATTCCCGACCGCCCGGGAATCGGCATCGAAATCAACGAAGAGGCGCTGACCGCATATCCCTACCGTCCGAGGCGGCTGCGTCACTACACCGGCGACGTCACCGACATCCGGCCGGCCGACGATACGGTTTACTACTTCAAAGGCCTGGAGAAATGAACATCATCGCGGAACTGAAATCGGCGAAATTCATCGCAATCGGCCGCCGGATACCGAAGGAGAAAATCGCAATGTGCGCCGGAGCGCTGCTCCAGGCAGGCGGACGCTTCTTTGAAATCACCTTCGATCCGTCGGACCGGAATACCCTGCTCGACACCATGGAAAAAATTCGGATCGTGAGGAGGAAATATCCCGCCCTTCACGTCGGCTGCGGCACGGTAATGGATGTTGAAATGGTCAACGCCGCCGCCGACGCGGGGGCGCAGTACATCGTCTCTCCGCATCTTTCTTTGGCGGTGATTTCCGAAACCCACCGGCGCGGTTTGGTCTCCATTCCGGGGGCATACACGCCGACCGAGATCGTAAATGCCTATGAGGCCGGCGGCGACGTGGTGAAAATATTTCCGGTCCGTCCGGGGGAAGAGAGCTACGTGCGGAACGTCATGTCTCCCCTCTCCCACATCCCCTTCATCGTGACCGGAGGAGTGACGCCGGCGACGATCCGCGCGATGCTCGCGACCGGGGCGCTGGCGGTTGCGGCCGGCGCCTCGATATTTCCGGAGGGGGTCCTTGAATCAACTGACGGCAAAGAGATCTGCAAGTTGGCAAAACAGCATCTGGAGGCAATATAGATGGATGATTTGCATGGCAAAATCGCTCTCGTAACCGGTTCCAGTCAGGGTCTGGGCCGGGAAATCGCGCTGGCACTGGCCAGACAGGGGTGTCACATTCTGGTCAACTGCCGACGCCATCCGGAGAACGCCGAACGGGTCGGCGCGGAAATCGTTTCCGGTGGCGGCAGCGCCGAAACAGTACAGTGCGATATCAGCGATGAAGACGAGGTCCGGCGAAAATTCTCGTCCCGCAGAATTGATATTCTGGTTAACAATGCGCGCCTGGACCCCTACCAGCGTCCGCCGGAGATGTCCGACGGAGCCTGGTTCAGCGTCATGCTGCAGGTGAAACTGGCCGGGGCGTACCACTGTATCTGCGCGGTTCGCGACGGCATGAAATCCCGCCGCTGGGGACGCATACTGAACATCTCCAGCGTGCAGGCTCATCTGGGGATGAATGAGAAGCTGCTGGCCTATTCCGTCGCGAATCTTGGTCTCCACGCCCTGACGCGGACTTATGCCAGAATACTCGGGGAGTACGGGATCACCGTGAATACGCTCGCCCCCGGAATGATCCGGACGGAAAACCTCTCCCGTCGGCTGACTGAACCGGAAATCGAAGCGAAATTGAAAAGTTACCCGATTCACCGCGCCGCCACTATGGAGGAGGTTGTGGAGACGCTGCTTCACGTCATTCGCTGCGGCGTTATAACGGGGGAGACCATCAATATCAACAGCGGACTCTATTTCCCGGCATAGCCGAAGAGCGCACCGCGGAGGGAGTTTCCCCCGGCAGCCGGATTGAACCGGAGGCCTCCTGCCCCTGCGGAATGGCTCCGCCGGAAATTTCACCATATTCGGGAACGGTGGAGTCCCCCCCGAATGGGACGGAGATATCTGACCGGTGCCAGGCGCCTTCAACCGGAATCACCAATTCCGCGGCGGCAGCACCGATGGATCGACGACGACAAGTGCGATGAAAACGATAAAGGAGAAAATTCATGAGCTGGCAGGAGAAAGCGAAAAAGTTTCTGACTGAGGATACGCAGTTCCGCCTTGGTTTTCTGCCGAGCGAAGCACGGAATCCGCGAACCATGCATCTGGATGCCGATTTCCGGGAATCCACGGAAAACGGCGTGCACACTCTTCTCGGCTGTGACCGCGCGCTCCTGCCGATGGTCAGCCGGACGGTCGAACGCGCCGAATATCAGCAGCTTATCCGAGCCATGCGCAAAGCCGGGCGGATTGTCTTCTCCGGCTGCGGGGCCGCCGGTCGCGTTGCGGTTCTGCTGGAAAGCGCGTGGAACGAGGCCTTCCCCGGCGACGGCCGGGTGCGCTCGCTTATCACCGGAGGGGATTTCGCCCTGATCAAATCGGTCGAAAATTTTGAGGATTATCCGGGGGTCGGGAAACGTCAGGCGGAGGAGCTCGCGCTGGGGAGCGGAGATGTTCTGGTGGGCATCACGGCAACCGGGGAGACCGCATCCGTGCTCGGGAGTGCGATGGAGGCGGCGAAGCGGGGTGCGCAGGTTTTTCTGCTGATCTGCGTGCCCCGGGAGACGCCGGTCTCCCGGCTGGAACGCTGCCGCGAACTCTATGGACTGCCGCAGGTATGCGTGATCGACATGCCGGTCGGGGGTTCCACCCGGATGCAGTCCAGCACCATCGAAATGTTGATCGCCGCCGCCGCGCTGGAGACGGCGTTTCATTCGGCGGCGGCGGTGGATTACGTCGCCGGCTTTGCGGAACTTATGAATCATCTGGAGAGCAAAGAAAGTGTCCGCGCCACGGCCAGTTTAATTGACCTGGAGACCGAACTGTACCGGGGAAACGGACTGGTCGATTATCTTGCCGAAGATCTGCTTCTGGACATTCTGAGCGACACGACGGAACGCTCTCCGACCTTCATGATCCCTCCATACAAAAAATATGACGATCCGAACGCGCCGGAACCCTGGGCGATGGTGCGCAACCCCGCGTTTTCCACTCCGGAAGTCTGGGAAAAATCGCTGCGGCGGCCCCTGCGCTGTATTGACTGGAGCAGGGATGATTATCATCGTTTCGGACTCGACGCGCTCACGGCGTCCGGGATGCCGGCCATTTCGGAGCGGGAACTTCTCAAAATACACATCGGCAGCGAAGTTCATCCGGGGCGGACCTCAGCGGTTCAGCTGCGGATATCTCCCAACGGAGATGGTTCCCTCGACTTTTCCGGGCGACGGCTCGGCGGCCCGCTGCCCGGAACGCCGCTGCGTATCTTCGAACATCTTCAGCTCAAACTGCTGCTCAACACCATCTCGACCGGGACGATGGTTCGGCTCGGCCGGGTGAAGAGCAATTATATGATCCATCTGGCCATATCCAACAAGAAGCTGGTTGACCGTGCCTGCCGGATTATTTCCGAACTCGGTTCCATCAGTTACGAACAGGCGTGTTATGAACTTTTCCGGACCTGTGAACAGCTTGACTCCCCCCTGCTCTCCCCGGTGGCCGAAACGCTCAACCGCCTCCGAACCCCAGATGAATGATGCACGGGATTTGCTGACCGCAGGAAGCACTTCTCTATCTGCCGCAGGCTCCCGGTCGCCTCTTCGCCATCCGGGCGGAGGTGGTTAAAAACGAATCCAGTTCGACCAGTTCAAACTCCCCGGCGATCTCCCGGGCGGTCCGTTCCGGCGTACAGCTGTAAAGCAGTGAAACGCCGAGACGGGAATTGGTGTCGATCAGGACCTCTTTTCCGTATTTGCGCCGGATCAGCGGGAATTTTTCGATATTCAGATCCTGGTGCATGATGAAGCGGTCCAGGTTGATTCTGGCGCGGGCGATCCGGTTGTAAAAGCAACTCTCCGCGATTTCCCGCCCAAGCGGATCGATCACGGAACTGCACGCATCCTTCACCGCACCGACGAAAAAAGCCCGGGTCCGGTACGCCCAGCTGCGTTGCAGATGATCACCGTGGAACATACTGGAAAAACAGAGGATATCCGGTTTGAGAATCCGGTACTCCTCGGCGAGAGCATCGAAGTTCAGGTCGAAACAGATCACCCCGCCGAGAACGCCCGCCGGAGTTTCGGTGACCGCCGCTCCGGTCCCCGGAACCACTCCCCGTTCCAGTTCCCGGCTGGTCGGGTAACTTTTCGCATACCACCCCGGAAACGTCCCATCCGGAGCGATTAAAACCAATGCGTTGAACAGCTCATCCCCTCTGGATAAAGTTACGGAACCGGCCACGGTACAGCGATTTCTGAGCGCGAAATCACGATAGGTCGTCAGCAGTTCTCCGGGTGCGTCCAGACGTTCGGCCCCGGCTCTGCTCCACCCGAGCGTACTCATTCCCTCACACGTGACCACCAGATCCACCCCGGTTCCATCAAGTCGCTCCTCGGCCTCCCGGAACTGCCGCAGCGCGTCCTCCCGTCCCTGATTGCCCCGTTCACTGACGTTGAAATGCACCGCCGCCACATCAATTATTTTTGCCATTTCGCCTCCTCCGGCGGCAATGCCGCCACCACTTCCAGTTCCCGGTCCGTCCGGAAACCGACCTCTTCCGTCGCCGCGGGAATCAATATCCGGTCATATTGTCTGAGTTCACATCGCCGGTTGCCCGCCAGCAGGGTTCCGGTTCCCCGCGTGACGACCAGCACCCGGAACCCGGACTGCCGGACGGACGCCTCCCGGTGGACAATGATCTTCTCCGCTCGAAAACAGTTCGTATACCGGCGGTCGAACAGGGAAAAGCGCTCCCCCGCGCCGTCGATCGGCAGAGGTTTCGGGACGACGAATCGTTCCCGGCGGATGGTTTCCACCGATCTGCGTTTGAAGTCGAACATCGATACGGCAAAATCAATTCCGCGGTTCATGAAACGCGCACTCTCCGGAAGCCGGTAGCCGCCGCGTTCAAATTCGATGCGCACAACCAGGTCGGTCGGTTCCATCATTTCAATCATGAACACCCCCTCGCCGATCGCGTGCGGGAAACCGCCGGGAACGTGAAAGGCGTCACCGGGACGAACCGTAATTTTCTCCATGCAACCGAACAACGCGGGGAGATCCTGTTCCGCGATCATCCGCCGCAATTCCTCCGGCGGGGGCGGGTTCTGAAATCCCAGGTAGATGTAACCTTCACACCCCGGCCGCACCCCGAGGATGTAATATCCCTCGCTCTTGCCGGAGTTGGAGTTGAGGTATTTGCGCGCGAACGGGATGGTCGGGTGACACTGAAGATGCAGGCGAATCGAGGAATCCAGATACTTCAGCAGAAACCCGGGCTGCTTTCCGAATTTTTTCAGATGTTCACCCCCGAGAATCTGTTCCGGGAAACATTCGAGCAGTTCCGTAAGAGAAACCGGTTCGCCGGAACTGGAAAGAACCCGGGAGATCCCCTCGTCGATCTTTTCGCGCCCGACATTCACAGCCCGGGTGGTGGACAAAATCCAGTCCTCGGGAAAATGTCCATCCTCCGGCGGCTGCACACCGGAAATCGCATCGAGCGTACCACCGCCGAGGTAGGTGCGCCAGACCCGGTTCGGCAGCAACCGGTAAAAGGGTTCCGCGTTCATGGCTTCTGCTTCCTCATTTGCAGCACGGTATGTCGAGCCCCGGTCAGAATCACTTTCCCGGGTTCAACAGCGAGGGTGCCGCTTCCGAAAATCTTCTCAACGTGCCGACCCGTTTCGATAACGCATTCCGGGCGGTTTTCGCTGTTGGCGACCAGTATATAGTCATTCACCGCTCCCGACGCGCAGACGATCGGGAGATTTGCTTTCAGCGGAGCGTAATCACCGGGCAACAACGACCAGAAAGCGTCGGCTGCCGCCCGGCGCCCGTACTGGAAAAGATCGCTCCACAGGGCTGAGGCGAAATAGAGAAACCACCCCTTCCCGAGGCGGCTCCGCAGCGCCAGCGGAAGCCCGGAATCGCTCCGCAGCAGAACCTCGTTGCTGTCGGAAAGCAGTTCAAGTTCCTGAATCTCCATGAGTTCACCCCGGAACGAATCCACCAGATTGTCCGTCTGACGCGCCTTGATGAGGGAATAAAGAGGCCCGCCGGGCAGATGTTCGGCCAGCCTTCCTCCGGAGGTGACGTCACCGCACGGCCAGTTCGCGGCGATCGTGCCGCCGGCGGCGACGAAACCGGTCAGCGCCTCCGCAAGCGGAGGATCCATCACCAGCTGCCCGGGCAGAAAAAGCAGCGAAAGCCCGTCGAGCGCCCCCTGGTGAATTTGTTCCGGAGTCACGACCGCGATCGGTACATTCCGCTCCGCCGCGCTCATCGCGACGCCGAAGCGCGCCTGCGCACACTGATCATCGCCGATGATGTCGCGAACCCGGTTGTTGATCGCCCTGACCGTGAAATTGGCAGTTCGGTCATAGAGAACCGCCGCCCGCCTCACTGGAGTCAGCGCCGTAAGTTCGGGATGGTCCGCCAGCAGACGACTGAACCGGGCGACGGCACCTGCCCGTCGGCTCGGGGAACCGTCCGCGAGAACCAGCCCCCGCCCACCGAGCTGGAAGCCGGCCTTGAAAGGTTCCCACTTCCAGTAGATGGTACCGCAACACCCCTCAAAAAGAGCTTCCAGATTCCAGTCGAGCAATTCGTCGGGAGCGACACGTTCCGCGGTGAAAATCTCCGAGTAGCAGTGGCTCTGCATCTCCGAAACCAGAAACCTGCCTCGTCCAGCGGAAAATGCTCCGGCAAAGGTGAGACGCCTCAACCAGGGTTCGTTGTTTTTGAGCAGCCGTCCGCCGGTCTTCGGATAAAAGGAGATACCGAAGAGGTCCACCTCCGCTGCGAGCTTCCAATCATCGGTGCCGCGATCAAATTCGCTCCAGACCGCGTTGCTCATCACGTTGTCGGCGATGACGGGGTGATCCGGATCGACATCGCGGACAACCCGGACCCATTCCGCTGTAATCGCGGCGAGATTGTCGGTCCGGAACTCCTCCCAGTCGCACTCCGAGCAGATCGATCCCCAGGTGATCGGATCCGGATAAACCTGCTCGAAAGATGTCCAGCTCCTTTTCCAGACGGTATTGAGATGCGCAATCGTACCGTACTTACGCGCCAGCCAGCGCCGAAATTCATTCATCGTAAAGGAGTCATACGACTTGAAATGGGTTTCGTTCCAGACGTCCCAGGCCAGCAGCGCGGGATGAGTGCGGAATGTTTCGATTGTCCCGGTCAGAAATTCGCGCAGAATACGTTTCACTTCGGGATGATTGTAGTTGCACTCGCCGAGGCCGTTCTGCATACGCGCGGGGGTGCCGTCGGGATTGAGAACGGCGTAGTCATCCGTCCAGTCGCAGTCGGGAAGATACTCGAGATGGCGAACCTGCCCGGTTAGTTCGATGATGACCCCGATCCCCGCCTCCGCCGCGCCGTCGAGAGCCATTCGCTGAATGCGGTAATCGCGCCTGCCGTCCCGATAAAAACACGGCGGCCAGATAACGGCGGTGTTCAGCCCGAGCCTGCGCATGCCGGCATATTTTCCGGCCACACTTTCCGGAGTCTCGTCCTCCTCAAGCAGGAGAACCGCTCCATGCAGAAAACTTTCCTTCATGATCTCTCCAATCCGAACCGGTATTGCAGTTTTTCGCCGGGCGCGAAACACCAGACGCGGGCCCGGGTCTCCGCACCGTAGATCGAGGCCGGGAGCACCGTGTCGAACTCCCGCACCGGCGTCTCACTGAATTTCAGCCGCCGTTTCAAGCCCGGGGCGGGAGTGCAGAGATGAATCCGCAGTTCCGCCCCCTCCGGAGCTTCGCCGCAGAATGCAAAGGCAAACTCCACCTCCCCCGGACGGCAGCAGATCCGGCTCCGGAAGTGGAACCCTGTTCCGGCACTATACTCTCCCGGCCGACAGTAATCGAAACGCCGGCAGACGACATTCCTTTCCAGCGTGAATTTCGGATCAAGATTGCGCGGGACAAACAGCGAACCGTCACCGGAATAAAGCATCGGGAGAAACGGCAGAATTGTTCCGCCGTACGGGGCGGGCAGCTGGTGCCCGAAATAAGGTATCGGCATGAATTTCGCACTGACGTCGACCTCGACATCGTTTTCCCCCGTGACGCGGTTGTGCCAGAAGAACATGTTTTTGGTGAGCCGGTTTCCGGCTGGCAGAACATAATGAACTTTCGTGCGGTGATCATTGGCGCAGATAATCGCCGGTCCCGGAAGAGTCAGCAGATAATCCGCCGTTTCCGAGGGAAGCGGGCGGTACGGCTCCTTTCCGGAGGCGAAGCGCAGCGCCATGGCAAGGCCGTAAACACCGTATCCCTGAGCCTGGACATGGGTGGTGTATTCGTCCCGGCCGCCGGAATCGAAGGCTTTGTCGCGACCGATCTTGCCGTCGGCGCGAATCCCGGTTTTCAGGAAGAAAGCAAATTGGCGCGCGGCGGCAGCGGCGCCGGCCCCGGAGAGATTCCGGGAACGGGCGAACTCCCAGAGAAAAACTTTTTTCACCTCGGCTTCTCCGCGCAGCGAACGCCCCCATTTGGCGAACTCGCCGTCCGCGTCGATCAGCGGCAGACCGGATTCGCAGAACTCCCGGAGAATCGCAAAAATCCGGTCGTGAAACGGGGACTCCCAATGAAGGATTTCATCGTAGTGAAGCAGAAGCCCGATGATTTCCGCACTGTAGGCGTCGATTCGTCTGTCCCGGGGGTCGCCGCGGCCGTCATCATCGTTGAAAAAGCCGTCGCCGAGATAGCCGTCGAGCATGCTGCGCACACATTCCGAGGGATCGACGTCGACACCATCCGAAAATCCGTGACGACGGCGGAGGATGGCGATCACCGCGGCGGCAACCCGGTAATTGCGCGAGGCTTCAAGAAGATATTTCATGTCGATTTGCTGGAAGAACGCGGCGATCTCCGCCATTTCGTCCGCGGGAAAGAGCCCGCGGAACTCATTTCCGGCAAATTCAAACGAGAGGAGCAGCGCAAAGGTGGTCCACGCACTTCTGACGTCGTCGACGCGCACGCTCGCGAGTGTCCAGCGGCGGCAGAAATCGCGCAGGTCGGTGGAACCGATCCGCCATCCGCATTCGATGCCGCGGATGGTTCCGCCGAGGACGAGCCAGCCGGAATCCTTGGTATCGATTTCGTCTTCGACAACCATACGTCCCAGTGGATCGGTATGCGCCGCCGCAAAGAGAAGTGCGCGGTCAAGTTGGGTGAGGTAGAGTTCACGCTCCATTTCATAAATTCTCCGGTTCATCCGGGAGGCCCGGTGCGAAGTTTCCCATCCCGGACGTCGTGCCTCCGGCTTCGTGCGCGGAACCGGATGCCCGGCTGTCGTTCCGGCTGCGGAGCACCGTTCCGCCCGGCCCTCCGGAATCCCGTTCCGCCGATAATGTATACCGCCTCCGGGGCGAAAAGCAATGATCAAACGGAGAATATTTTTGTCATTTTGGAGAAACGCAGGCGTAGTTCACTGCGGGGCATTTGGTTGTCAACGGAGGGAATCGGGATTTTTTCACCTGAAAAACGGCAGAGTATTGATTTTTTCTCCGCGAGGGAGTATGATATAAGGATGGAGAAAATTTGGAATTTTCATGAAAAAGCCGCACCTGAAATTTCTATCGCACGATGTGAATCTGCCGCTGGCGGATCGGGAACATTCCCACCCCTATTGGCAGCTGGAATATGTGGCGGGAGGAGTGCCGGTTCAGCTTGTCGACGCGGGGGGCGGGCGTACGGAAGTATCGCCGCGGATGTTTGTTCTGATTCCCCCGCTGACGCCGCACCGTTTCATTCGCGCGGGAGGAGGGACGGAGACATATTCATTCAAATTCACCTTTGAGACGGAGAGTGGTTTTGCCCGGGAGATCCGGTTTTACCCGGCGACGCCGCCGTTTTTCAGCTGGCTGGCCGAAGAGGTGGAGAGAATGTTTTCCGGAACCGGTTCCCTGCGGCAGCGCGACCTGCTGCTGGAGTACCTGTTGATGGCTCTTCTTCACTACGTGTCTCAGGACGAACCGGCCGCCCCCGGGGAGCCGATGTTGTTTTCCCGTCTCTACGATCTGGTACACTCCCGCGGCCGGGAGATGAATGTTTCACTTGCGGCGGAGGAGTTGAGTATGACGCGCTCCCAGTTGAAATACCGTTTTCTCTGCGAATCCCGGAACGCGCCGGATCGAAATGCCGGAACCTCGGTAAAACGCTACCTCGATCGCCTGCTTGCGGAGTTGATCGACGACTATTTGAACTATTCCGCCCTAACCATTGGAGAAATCGCCCGGGCGACCAGGTTTCCGGACATTTATTCGCTGAGTCACTTCTACAAACGTATGAGAAAGACAGCCCCGACGCGCCCCCGCAATGGGGATTCCTCCCCCGCGGAATAACCATCAACCGCCAGTGCGACCGCAAGTCTCCGGGACGACCTCCACTTCCATACCGCCCGGCTTCATCTTCCTCCCGGCGAC
>CAKUKT010000002.1 GCA_934663655.1 uncultured Victivallaceae bacterium | reverse complement strand
GGGCGCTTCGATCATTCTCGGCAATACCTATCATCTTTTTTTACGCCCGGGCATGGAGATAATTTCCCAGGCGGGCGGCTTGCATTCCTTCATCGGTTACGACCGACCGATTCTGACCGATTCGGGTGGATTTCAGGTGTTCAGTCTGGCCACTCTGCGCAAAATCCGGCCGGATGGAGTGGCTTTTGCCTCCCACATCGACGGGAGCCGTTTTTTTCTCGGGCCGGTGGAATCGATGGCTATCCAGCGGACTTTGGATTCCGATATCGTCATGGCCTTTGACGAATGCACCCCCTATCCGGCGACCTTCGAGGCGGCGGAGAAGTCACTCGAACTCACCCGCCGCTGGGAAACCATGTCGCGCGAGCAGCCCCTGAATGCCGGACAGCTGCGTTTCGGGATCGTTCAGGGCTCAACCTTCCCCGAACTGCGGCGACGGGCGGCGACGGAAATCACCGCGATCGGGTTCGATGGTTACGCGATCGGTGGAGTCTCGGTTGGCGAACCGGAACCGGAGATGTTTCGCGCGGTGGAAGCCGCCGAACCGCTGCTCCCGGAGGAGGCGCCCCGCTATCTGATGGGTGTCGGAACTCCGCGTCAACTGATGGAGAACGTCGCCCGCGGGGTGGATATGTTCGACTGTGTGCTGCCGACCCGGATGGGCCGGCACGGCAGCGCCTACATCGGACGCGGAGAACTGTTGCCGGTCAAGGCGGGAAGATTCGCCAACGACTTCTCTCCTCTCGATCCGGAATGCAACTGCTACACCTGCCGTAATTTCAGCCGTGCCTATCTGCGCCACCTGCTCAACGTCGGCGAGATCCTCGGCATGCGGCTTCTGACGCTGCACAATCTGCACTACTATCTCGAACTGATGAAAAAAATCCGCGCCGCCCTCGACAACGGAGATTTCGCCGCTTTCCGCCGTGACTTCACCGGATGTTGAAGTCCGAAGTTTCCGGCGCCTGCCCGGAAAACGCCGCCGCCACTCCGGACAACTGCGCAAAGCGATACACGCAACCGGCGGCGCTACTGGAAAAAAGTTCCGGGAGATGCTATGTTATCGCCCGTAAAAAGCAAAACGATAAATTCAGGCGGATATTCTCATGTCCAGCAATAAACGCAATGTCGTCGTTCTCGGCGCCACCGGTTCCATCGGCCGCAGCGCGGCGGCGGAACTTGAAGAACACGCCGACCGTTTCCAGGTCGTCGCCCTGGCCGCCGGCAGCAACGTTCCCGCCCTGGCCGCGCTGGCCGAAAAATTCCATCCGCGCCTGGTTGCGGTCGCCGAACCGGGAGCAGCCCGGGAACTTGACGCGGCGCTTCCCTCCGGAGTCCGGGGTGCCTGCGGAGCCGAAGCACTGATCGAAGCGGCCACCCTGCCCGAAGCCGATATTGTGCTCTGCGCGATCGTCGGCATCGCCGGAGTCGAACCGGTGATCGCGGCGCTGCGCGCCGGGAAACGGGTGGCGCTGGCCAGCAAAGAGGTGCTGGTGATGGCCGGGGAGCTGGTGATGGCGGAGGCGCGCCGCAGTCCCGGCGGCGGGATCGTACCGGTGGACAGCGAACACTCCGGGCTGTTCCAATGTCTGGCCGGCCGCGCCCCCGACGAAATTGCCCGTCTCTGGCTGACCGCCAGCGGCGGTCCGTTCCGGGAATGGAGCGCCGAACGCATTGCCGGCGCCACCGCCGCCGACGCCCTGCGCCACCCGACCTGGTCGATGGGGCGCAAAGTCACAATCGATTCGGCCTCGATGATGAACAAAGCGCTGGAACTTATCGAAGCGCATCATCTTTTCGGCGTTCCCGGCGACCGGCTCGATGTCGTGATCAATCCGCAGTCAACCGTGCACGCACTGGTTGAACTCGTTGATTCGAGCTTTATCGCCCAGCTCTCTTCGCCGGACATGCGCCTTGCGATCCGCTATGCTTTGAGCTATCCGGAACGACTCGGCGGCGGTACCGCCGCCCGGCTCGACCTCGGTGCTCTGAAACACCTCGATTTCGAAATTCCCGACCGCCGCCGCTTTCCCTCTCTCGATTTCGCCCGGGAAGCGATGGCGCACGGCGGGACACTCCCGGCGGTGATGAACGCCGCCAACGACGTCGCGGTCGATCGCTTCTGCGCCGGAGAGATCGGTTTCGCGGAGATCTGGGAGATCGTCGGCGCGGCGATGGCACGCTTCCCCGCCCAGATCCATCCTTCGCTCGCTGAACTCCGCACCGCGGATCGTTCCGCCCGCGATTTCGCCGCCGCCTGGCGCCCCCGCCGGTCGGGATAAAACCGAGGTCCCAATGAGGACACTGGAGGAGATCTACTACGCCAATTACCAGCCGTCAGCCAAATATTTCGATCTGCGGCTGCTGGCGCCCGTCCGCGCCCAGACCCACAGCCCGGTGTGCGAAATCCAGCTGGCCGGCATCAGTCACTGCGGAGATCATTTCAATTTCGTCCGCAGCGGCGCGGGAACATTCTGCGTGCTGCTCTGCGTTTTTGCCGGTCGTGGCACTTACGATACTCCGGTCGGCAGCTGGACCCCGGAGGCCGGGGATGTGATGATCATCCATCCCGGCAGCCGCTCCCATTACGTCTCCAGCCGGGAATCCCCCTGGACGCTCGGCTGGTTCAATGTCTGCGGTTCCCTGATGGAGAACCTGTTGATCTCCTACCAGCTGGGTGACTGCTGGATGGTCGAAGGCTGTCATCTGGAGAAAGAGTTCATGGCCGCACTGGAGGAACTGCGGGAGAATGGTTCCGATCCGGATCTCCAGGCTCAACTGATGCTTCGCCTGGTTCAGAAGATCGCCGCGGCACGCCGGGGAACGCCCGTCCCCGCCTCCCCGGCAGCCGTAAAACTCCTCGATTTTGCCAACCGGAAATTCACCGGCGACATTACTATTGACGAACTCTCACAAATTTCCGGACTCTCGCGTTCGCAGGTGATCCGGATCTTCCGCCGGGAAACCGGACTTACTCCGCATCAGTATATTCTTGAGCGGCGACTGCTTTTCGCCGCCAGCCTGCTACATTCCAGCGCGAAAAGCGTCAAGGAGATCGCGTTCTCGACCGGGTTCACCTGTGAATTTCATTTCTCGGCGATGTTCAAACACCGCTTCGGCACATCGCCCACCGCGTTTCGCCGTGCCCGGCGCGGCCTCATTGCGCCTCCGCCAGACGTTTCTCGGTAAGGCGCAACGCCTCCCGGGTTCCCATCACCGTCAGCACGTCCCCCAAAGCCAGCCGGGTATCGCCGCGCGGTACGACAAAACCGTCGTTGCGGCGAATCATCAGCACCAGCGCCCCTTCCGGCAACTTCAGCTGAGCCAGAGACTCTCCGGCAAGTGACGCGGGAACCGCCAGCTCCACCGATCCGGATTTTCCATCCCCCGTCTCCTCAATCGATAACGGCAGCCGGATGTTTTTGTGCAGCGGCGCATCGAGTTTCAGCAATTTCGCCATCGGCATGATGGTCATGCCCTGGATCAGCACCGAGGTAAGAACGATGAAGAAGACGATGTGAAACATGATATCGGCGTGCGGCACTCCGCCCATCAGCGGAAAAGTAGCCAGCATGATCGGCGCCCCGCCGCGCAGCCCGACCCAGGAGACCAGCAACCGTTCGCGAATGGAAAAACGGCTTCGCACCATCCCGATAAAGACCGCCAGCGGCCGCGCCGCCACCATCAGAAACAACGCCACCCCGAAGCCGACCCATTTCGCCTCCCACACCTGTCGGGGGAAAGCCAGCAATCCGAGCATGGAAAAGAGTATCATCTGCATCAGCCAGGCGATGCCGTCATAAAAGCGACCAACCCCGTTGCAGAAAACGAAGCGCCGGTTGCCCATCGTCATGCCGGTAACATAAACCGCCATGAACCCGTTTCCCTGCGCCAGTTCGGTAAATGAAAAGGACGCGAGCACCGCCACCACCCCGAGCGCATAGTAGAGGCCGTTGTATTCAAAATCGATCCGGTTGTACAACCAGGCGAAAAAACGCCCCAGCAGATACCCCAGACCGACGCCGACCAGCATCTTGTAGAGAAACGACGGCAGAATTACCCAGTATCCGGAAAGCGACAACGTGACTCCGGAAGCGGCCTCCTGCGTCACCACCCCCACCATGAAAACCGTCAGAAACGCCGCCATCGGATCGTTGCTGCCGGATTCAAATTCGAGCAACGGCTGCAATTCACCGCGCAGGCTGACGCTGCGCGAACGCAGAATCGAAAAAACCGCCGCCGCGTCGGTCGAGGAGATGATTGATCCGAGCAGCAGACACCAGGAGAGCGAAATTTTTTGCTCCGGCAGCATCCAGCCGAGAAAATTCCAGGCAAAAATCCCGGTGAACAACGCGGTCAGCAACACCCCGATGCTGGAGAGGATTCCCCCGGTGAGAAAGACCGGCCGAATCGTTTTCCACCCGGTGTCGAAGCCGCCGGAAAACAAAATAAACGCCATCGCCGTCGAACCGAGCGCGTTGGCAACCGCGGCATTGTCGAAGGCGATTCCTCCCGGTCCCTCGCTTCCGGCCAGCATTCCCACCGCCAGAAACAACAGCAGGCAGGGCATGTTGAGATAACTGGACAGTTTGCTTGAAAGCAGACAAACCAGCATCAACAGCGCAAGCACCGCCAGTGCAACAAACAATTCCATAGATCCCGATACCTCTGTTAACCGATTCCGGCGTAATAAAGTGCGGCTGGGACGATAACGCCTTGCGTTAAGGCCGGTTTCGGACGTGGGAAAACGGTTGCCGCGACTCCACCTTACAGTTTGGATGGCAACGACGACATTGCGGTAAAATAATCCCGGAACCATGCTTTTTCAAGACGCACAGGTGAATGATCTGTAAATAATATTCGGATTCAACACCGTCTTGTCCTTGAAAATATCACTGCGGCATGATATTTTATGAAAAGGGGGATGACAAACTATATGGGAAACAGTGACATCAGGGTTTCAGAATCCGGATTGCCGGTAGCCGTCCGGCCTCAATTACTTTCACTGGCTTTTATCCTCTTTTTCCTGCCGGTGGCCCTCTGCTTCTTTGCCGCCGACTCCACCCTGCCGGCAAACCATGATTTAGATTCTTACTTCGTCGACAACGGGGATTCCCTGCTGGGGAGCGAGGAAAGCGACCGGGGAACTTCCCGGGACGCGATCAGATTCAACGTCGTCCGGGTCCCTCCCTGCCCGCTGTTGACCCAGAGCCACAGCCACCGGGTTTCCGCATTCAAACTTCAGATAACGCCGTTCCGCTTCTGCGCCTCGGCGCTGACCTCAACAACGGCCGTCAGCACGCGTTTCGCTTCTAACGGAGCGCAGCTGGCCTGCTTTCATTTTCAAAATGTCCTCAGCCGGGCCATCCCGGTAAGAGCCGGCCCCCGCGCCTGACCGGCAGCCGGGAAACGCGCCTGCGTGCCCGACACCAATCTGCCCGACTTTTCCAGGTTCGGCCAAGGAGTTGCGCTCTTCGGCCGGGAGTTCTCCGGCATCTTGCTTTCCGGAGATGGAGTGTCAGGCCGGACCGCCGCCGGAAGCCGGCGAAAAGCACCGCCCGGCGAACTGCTTGAGTCTACCTCCGTCCCGGAAAAGCTAACCGGAAAAATCAATCCGGAATTTTTCGCTATCCCGTTGAGACAAAATAATCCAAACTTTATGTTGACCAATACCCGCAACGACGGCAAAGCGTCACGCCGCCGCCGGAAATCCGGGGAAACAATCCGGATTTGCCCATTACCGGCGTCAGAACAAATCAGCGATTCCAGTCGGAGGAATATCTTCCGGCGGCTTTGCAGCGGCTTATCACCCATCACTCGTGGAAAAAATAGAATATGACCATGCTTCTGATGAATGTTTTCGGTGGTCTGGCGATCTTCATTTTCGGCATGAAAATGATGAGCGACGGTCTGCACCATGTCGCCGGAGAGCGGATGCGGACAATTCTCCGGATCTTCTCCTCCAATCGCCTGGTGGCGGTACTTTCCGGCACGGCGGTGACGGCGGTGGTTCAGTCGTCGAGCGCCAGCACCGTGATGGTAATCGGCTTCGTCAATGCGGGGCTGCTCAGCCTGACCCAGGCGATCGGCATCATCTTCGGAGCGAACATCGGCACCACCGTGACCGCCCAGCTGGTCGCATTCGACATATCGTGGGTCATCATGCCGGCGATCATTCTCGGTCTGCTGGCCAGTTTCGCGGCCAAATCGACCATCGCAGGCTGGGGAGAGACGATCATCGGTCTGGGGTTTCTGTTTCTCGGCATGGAGTTCATGAGCGGAGAACTCAAATCGCTCTCGGATCATCCGGCTTTCGCGGCGGCCTTCCGGGTTTTCGAGTGCGCTCCGGTTGACGGCGTGATACCGCTGCTGCCGCTGCTCGGAGCGATTGCCACCGGCATGGTGGCGACGTTGATAATCCAGAGCAGTTCGGCCTGTACCGGCATTATCATCGCGCTTGGCGCTAGCGGTCTGATCGATCTCTACACGGCGGTGGCGCTGGTGCTCGGGTCGAATATCGGCACCACCGTCACCGCCCAGCTGGCGGCGATTCCGGCGAACCGGATCGCCAAGCAGGCGGCGCTTGCCCATACCCTTTTCAACGTGATCGGGGTGGTGGTGATCACCGCCACCTTCTGGTTCACCATCGACGGGGTACCGATTTTCTTCCGGCTGGTCGACTGGCTCTCCGCCGACGGCGATCTGCCGCGCCGAATCGCCAACGCCCACACGGCTTTCAACGTCTGCACCACCCTGCTGTTGCTGCCGTGCATACCGCTGCTGGCGAAGGTGTGTGAAAAGGTACTGCCGGTGCGCGGCGCCAAAGTGAAATACCACCGGCTCGAACCGCTGCTCTTGGACACTCCGGAAATAGCGCTCACACAAACCGTCGCCGAACTCCGGAAGATGCTCCGCCAGGCCTGGAACCTTGCAGACTGCGCGCTGAATCTCCGGGAACGCGGTAATTCGAAAAAGCAGCAGGTGGCCGAACGTCTGGAGGAGAAATTGCGCCGGATCAGCGACCGTCGCCGCGAGATCACCGAATATCTCTCGCAACTGATGCAGCGACAATTGACCGGTCATCAGGCGGATCAGGTGCCGGTATTGCTCAACTGCGCCAACGACGCCGACCGGATCGGCGTTCACTCTGAAACCATCCGTTCCCTTATGAAACAGATACGCGAACATAAAAACGCGTTTGGTTCCGAAACCGGCAAAGAGCTCGCTGAACTTCACCAGATGCTTGCCGACCAGGCCAGGGCCACCCTGACCCTGCTTGACGCGGTGGATCAGGAGAAATTGCTGACCGCGGAAACCATCGGCTTCCGTCTCCGGACGCGTCTCAACCACTACGAGAGTTCCCATCTCAAGCGGGTGAACAGCCGTGGCGGCATCCCGTCGGGGGGCGTCGTTTATCTGGAACTGCTCGCGGAACTGAACAAAATATCCCGCCATCTCTCCAACATCACCGACCGGATGCTCATGCTCGAAGACCGGTCGCCGCTCAAAGAAGGAGGAATATGAGCATCAAACGCATGCTGTACCGGAAATGGATATTCCTGTACAGCAAAATCGTCCGGGAAAAAGCAACTGCGGAATATATCGCCCGCGGCTGGGCGATCGGCATGTTCTACGGATGCATCGCGCCGATGGGAACGCAGCTGCTGTTGTCGCTGCCCACCGCCTTTCTGTTGAAAGGCAGCAAGATCGGCGCCACCATCGGCACTCTGATCACCAATCACGTGACGGTTCTTTTCATCTATCCGGTGCAATGCTGCGTCGGCGACTGGCTGATCGGCGGCGATCTCTCCTATCCGGCGATCCGCGACGCCCTCGCCGATCTGCTGCGCGAACAAAGCTGGGAGGCGCTGATGGGGATCGGCAGCGAACTCATCGCCGCGTTCTTCGTCGGCGGCGCGTTGCTGACCGCCATTATGACACCACTTACCTACTTCACCGTCAAATATCTGGTGAACCAGTACCGCAGACGCAGGAGGGCAAAAGCCGTGTGATCCCCCCATCGCGATGGATTTTTTTCACAGAAGAAAACGCTGATTTACAGTCTCATAATTTAACAGAAAAGGTTCACAATGCTGACATTGATTCTCGCCATCGCGGTCGCCATGACCGTTTCGTTTTTATGTTCGGTAATGGAAGCGGCGCTGCTGAGTCTCACCCCCGGAAAACTCGCGCTGCTCTCTCGGCGTCATCCGCGTTCCGGAAAAATCTGCGCCGAATTTAAACAGGATATCGAGAAACCGATCGCGGTGATTCTGATCCTCAACACCGCGGCCCACACTTTCGGGGCGGCGATCGCCGGAGCGCAGTTCGACAAACTCTTCGGCAGCGATTACATCTGGCTCTTTTCGCTGGGCTTCACGGTACTGATGGTACAGTACACCGAAATTCTCCCCAAAACGCTCGGCAACCGTTTCAATACCGCGGTAATGTCCGCGACAGCGGTGCTGCTCAAATATTCGGTGCTGGCGCTGACGCCGCTGATCCGGCTGGTTCACCTGATCAACCGCCCGTTTGAACGCGGCGGGAACGAAGCTTCCCCGGGAGAGGAGATGCTTGAGGAACTCGACGCGCTGGCCGCCGCCGCCTGCGACAACGAACACATCACTCCGGTTCAGGAACGGGCGATCCGCCAGATCCCCGACCTCAAGGAGGACAAGGTGACCGAAATCATGGTTACTCCCGACCGGATGGTCTGTCTCGACAACCGGATGAACCGCGACGAAGTGCTCGCGGTGATCCGCAATGCGCCCCATTCCCGTTATCCGGTGCGCGACTCCGGTAAACCGGGCGCCTTTGCCGGAGTACTGGAAACCTGGCGGATGTTGACCGACGACGGCGACTGGCGACGGCAGCTGCGTCCGGTGACGATGGTCCAAAGCGGTTTCTCGCTCCTGAATGTCGCGGAAAACCTCGACGCGCTCGATTCAAAACTGCTGCTCGTCGAAGAGAACGGCAAAGTCGTCGGCATGTTGACCACCAACGATCTGCTGGATAATCTGTTTGAACATCAGAACAATTGACGCGGTTCGGGCAGCTCGATCACCCGAACCGCCGCGGCCTCGCTCTGCCGACTGAATGTGAAAAAATTCGATCGGAAACGGATGCCCAATTGTAAGGAATATATGATGTCAGCCAATCAACTTAATAAAACCCTCGGACTTGCCGATGTTTTCAGCATTTCGGCCGGGGCGATGATCAGTTCGGGCATCTTCATTCTGCCCGGGCTGGCCTATGCCCAGATCGGTCCGGCGGTGTTTCTCGCCTACGCGCTGGCCGGGGTGTGCGCACTGATCGGCGCGCTGGCCACCATTGAACTGGCCACCGCCATGCCGCTGGCCGGAGGAATCTATTTCTACACCGGACGCACCATGGGGCCGCTGGCCGGAACCATCTCCGGTCTGCTGAACTGGAGCGCCATCTCGCTGAAGAGCGCTTTCGCCATCTTCGGCATGTCGGAAGTGATTTATCAATTTTCCGGCTGGAATCCGGTCATCTGCGGCATCGCCCTGACCATTCTGTTTCTGCTGGTCAACCTGATCGGCACCCGGGAGGCGGCGATCGCCCAGATCGTCATGGTGGTACTGCTCTTCGCCGCGCTGGGAGCGTATATCATCCTCGGTTTTCCGGAGTTGCGTCCCTCGCGTTTTTCGCCCCTCTTCATTCCGGGCAAAGGGGCCGCCGACCTTTTCGCCGAAGCGGCGTTCGTATTCGTCTCGTTCGGCGGTCTGCTCGACGTCGCCAGCATTTCCGAGGAGGTCAGAAACCCGCGCCGCAATCTGCCGCTCGGGATGATCGGAGCTCTCGTTGCCGTCGCCCTCGTCTATGTACTGACATTGATCGTAACTGTCGGCGCCCTGACGCCGGAACAACTTTCCGGTTCGCTGACCCCGCTGGCCGATACGGCGCGTCAATATTACGGAACTCCGGGATTCGCAGTCATCACCTTTGGAGCAATGATGGCCTTCGTAACCACCGCCAACGCGGGGGTGATGTCCGCGGCGCGGTTTCCATTTGCGATGGGTCGGGACGGTCTGATTCCGGAATGGTTCCGCCGCACCTGCGGCAAACGCGCGCTGCCGGTTCCGGCGCTGCTGGTGACGGGAGCGGCGATGGTCGCGGTACAGTTCCTGCCGCTCGAACAGCTGGTACAGGTCGCTTCCACGGTGATCATGCTTTCATTCATTCTCACCAACTTCGCGATCATCATCATCCGGGAAGGAGAAGTTCACAACTACCGGCCGAGCTTCCGGGTGCCGTTCTATCCCTGGACCCCGGTCGTGGCGATCATCCTTTTCGGCCTGCTGATCGTGGAACTCGGAATCGATGCGGTGCGAATCGCCCTGCTGATCGTGCTCTGCGGCATCATCCTCTACTTCCTGTTCGGGCGTAAAGTTCAGCTCGAACACGCGCTGCTGCATCTGATCCGCCGCATCACCAAACGCCGGATGCCGCTGCGCGGTCTGGAACAGGAACTGCGGGAAATCATCCGCAGCCGGGACGGAATCGTCGCCGATGAATTTGACCATGCGGTCGAACACGCCGATGTGATGATCCTGCAGGAACACATCGACTTCCCGCAACTGGCCGAACGGGTTTGTTCAACCGGTCACATCCGTCTTCCCGGCGGCAATCTGCTGGCCGAACTTCTGGTTCATCGCGAAGCCATTTCCGGAACCGTGCTCACTCCGGCGGTGGCGATTCCGCACCTCTCGGTGAACGGACAAGGCATATTCGAATTGATCGTGGTCAAGGCGCCGCAGGGGATCCGTTTCCGTTCCGGTGCGGAAAACATCCGGGCGGCATTCTTCCTCTTCTGCACTCCCGACCGGCGCAACCTCCACCTGAAGGCGCTGGCCGCGATCGCGCAGATCATTCAGAGCCCGAGTTTTGAAAGACGCTGGAACAAGGCCGATACCCCGGACAAAATCCGCGATCTGCTGTTGCTCTCCAAGCGTCACCGCCACCATCCGACGCCCCACCACTCCGGCGGCCGCTGAAAGGAGAAGTTCCGCAGGCGGCGTTTCAGCGCAGCTCCGATGGAGAACGCCCGAAACGCCGCCGGAACATCCGTCCCAGGTGTGAGGCATCGTGAAACCCGCAGCGCTGGGCGATCTCCGAGATATTGAAGTCACTCTCCGGCAGAAGTTTTCTCGCCTCCTCCAGCCGCAGTTCCAGCATGTAGCGCTTCAGGCCGATCCCGCAGTCACGCCGGAACACCGCCGACAGATAGTTGGGTGAACATCCCAATTTCTCCGCCAGCTGCGACACTGAGGAAAAATTCGCCCCCCCTCCGGCATCGATCAGTCGTTTCGCCCGGCGCGACAGCGGATTCACCGGCCCGGTCACCTCCGTCACCCCGGAACCGGTTTCCAGATCCAGCCGGAGTTTGAGCAGCAGCGCCCGCAGCAATCCCCGGCGGATCGCCGTATTCTCCTCGTGGTGACAATCGTCGCAGGCGCTCAGTGCGGCAAGCAGCGACTGATAGAAATCGGAATCGGCCAGCCGGAGGTCGTCCCCGGCCACCCGGGGAGTACGCCCCATGGCAATCGCGACATGAAACAGCGTCATCTGTTCGGAAACGCTCAGCACCGCATTGGTGAAAGGGTGGCCGCCATGATTGTTGCATTGCTCAAAATGGGACATCCCCGCCGGCACCAGCAGCGCATCCCCCGCAACCAGTTCAATCTTCTGACGCGGCATGACGAAGGTGCAGCCGCCCCGCAACTGAAAAAACAATTCCGCCTGAAACAGATGCAGATGTCCCGCCCCTTCCTGCCAGCGGCCGTCACGTTTCGGCAACAGAAATCTCAGTTCGCCACCATCGAGCGCCCGCAGCAGACTGGAACACATCTGCCGCAGAAACGGTTCCGGTCCCACAAATTCACCGGTTTCCGGTTCCGGGTACGGCAGATTGAAATCAATATTTTTCCGGCGTAGATTTTTCATATTAATCATAAAATATTACCACTACGCCGGATTGCAAGCCGCTTTTTGGAAATTATATTGATTCAGTGAACCACAATTCAGTAAACCGCAATCGCGGGTAATTAAAAGGAGTGAAAAATGGACAAGGTAAGAGTCACGATCTGGAACGAGTTCCGTCACGAAAAAAGCAATTCCACCGTCGGTGCCATCTACCCCGACGGCCTCCACAAGACGATCGCCGACGGAATCGCCGCCCCCGATCTGGAGATCCGGCTCGCCTCCCTCGACGAACCGGAACATGGTCTCACCAACGAAGTGCTCGATGCCACCGACGTGCTCTTCTGGTGGGGCCACGCCCACCATGCCGAAGTCGCCGACGAAATCGTCGACCGAGTGCAGAAAAGAGTGCTCGAAGGCATGGGCCTGGTGGTGCTCCATTCCGGACATTTTTCCAAGATCTTCCGCCGGATGCTCGGCACCACCTGTTCGCTCAAGTGGCGTGAAGTCGGCGAGAAGGAGCGCCTCTGGAACATCGATCCCGCCCACCCGATCGCCGCCGGAGTGCCGGAAACCTTTGTCATCCCCCACACCGAAATGTACGGCGAACGCTTCGACATCCCGGACGACGCCCATATCGTCTTCCTCTCCTGGTATGAGGGAGGAGAAGTTTTCCGCAGCGGCGTAACCTTCAACCGCGGTTACGGAAAGATCTTCTACTTCTCACCCGGTCATGAAAGTTTCCCGATCTACAAAGATGAAATGGTGCTGCGGATTCTCGGCAATGCCGCGCGTTGGGCAAAACCGGGCTTCCGCGCCCCGATCTCCTGCCCGAAGGTCAAGGAACTCGAGACGATCCATTCGATCCGGAAATGCTGCGGAGGTAAATAATGGCTGCCAAACTCCGTTGCGCAGTAATCGGCCTGGGCATGGGACGCGGTCACATCGCCGGTTTCCGAGAACACCCCGATGCGGAGGTGGTCGCGGTTGCCGACACCGATGCGGCGAAACTTGAGAAGTTCCGTGACGAACTCAAACTGCCCGCCGTCTACACCGACCCGCTGGAAATGATCGCAAGAGAACGTCCCGACGTTCTCAGCGTCGCCGTACCCAACAAATTCCACGCCGAACTCACCATCGCCGGACTCGAAGCTGGCTGCCACGTGCTGTGCGAAAAACCAATGGCGATGAACGCCACCGAAGCTGAAACCATGCTCGCGGCCTCCCGGCGCTGCGGGAAGCGGCTCGGCATCAACTTTTCCTACCGCTTCAATCCGCAGGCGTATGCAATGAAGCAGATCGTCGATTCGGGGAGGATCGGCAACATCTACTTCGCCCGTACCGTCTGGATGCGACGGCGCGGCATGCCCGGCTTCGGCGGCTGGTTCGGGACCCGGGAACTGGCGGGCGGCGGCCCGCTGATCGACCTCGGCGTCCACCGACTCGATCTCGCGCTCTGGCTGATGGGCTACCCCGAACCGGAATGGGTCATGGGGGCAACCTACGATAAGATCGCCGGGCCGATCGCCGCGAAATCGGGAAAAAAATTCGATGTCGAGGATTTCGCCTGCGGGTTCATCCGCTTCAAAAACGGCGCTTCGCTCGAAATCGACGCCTCCTGGGCCGGCAACATCAAGGAACGCGAATTCATGCAGACGCGCCTGTTGGGCGACAAGGGCGGGCTCCTGCACCGCAACCTCAATGAATCGTATGAATTCAAACTTGAGTGTTTCGAGGAGATCGACGGCTGCCAGTTCGACACCGAACTCCATCCGCCGGTACCCGAGTGCCACAAAAGTTACTACACTTTCATCGACGCGATCGTCAGGAATGTACCGTTCACGGTAGCCCCCGAGGAAGGGGTGACGGTGATGCGGCTGCTCGACGCAATCTATGAATCGGCCCGAACCGGCGCCCCGGTTCACATCGATTGAATACCCCCCTGGTTATCCGCGGTCGGGAGTTCCATCCCGGCCGCGTTTTTTTTCCGCCGCGCCGGAGAGACCATTCGCCACCCGGCGAAACTCAGGATCGTTCTGCTGTTTCCGGCAGCAGCCGGATCAGCGTGATCTCCGCCGGCACGCCGATGCGGATCGGAAACCCCGACCACATGCCCGAACCATTGGTGATATACAGCACCGTGCCATCCCGACGGTAGAGACCGGAAACCAGACCGCCGTTGAACGCCCCCACCAGTCGGTCAAGTCCAATCACCATGCCGCCATGGGTATGTCCGGAAATCTGCAACGCCACTCCGGCTTGCGCCGCTTCCGGCAGCTGGTTCGGACGGTGGGCGAGCAGAATTTTCACCACGCCGTCAGGCACACCTTCAAAGGCTGCGGCCGGATCCGGAGCCGCTCCGCCGTAACGCCTGGCGGCGGGATCAGTGACGCCCCCCACCACAAGGCCGGTTTCAGGAATGGCGCGATGCTCATTGAGCAGCATGGTTATGCCGAGTTCACGAAACCGGGTCATCCATTCGTCGAAGCCGGAAAAGCAGTCGTGATTGCCCGGCACACCGAATACCCCGAACCGCGCATGCAAATTCGCCAGCGGCGCGGTATCGCGACTCCGGCGTTCGATTTCACCATCGACGATATCGCCGGTGATCACGATCAGATCCGGTTCGGCGGCGTTGACCCGCTTAACGATCGCTTCGACACGTCCGGAACGGATGAGATTGTCGATATGCAGATCCGAAAGCACCGCAATCCGAAACCCGGCGGCTTCCGGGGGCAATCCCGGCAGAACGATATCAACTTCGCGGATCTCCGGAAGCGCGGTTCCGGCGGCGGCGCCAACCGCGGCGACGACCGCCGCCACCGCCAGCACCCCGAGATTGAACCGGGCATTGATGCGGCGAAAACGCTCTACCGGAAATTTCCGTCCGGAGATCTTCAATACCAGCCGGTATATCCAGCGCCCGGCGTCGGTCATCAGCAGCAGCGTGAAAAAAAACAGTACCGTTGCAAAAGCCCAGGCGCTCAGCAGCAACAGCCAGCCGGGGAGATCGGGGGCGAAGTAGAGCGGCCCGCCGAAGAGATGCAGCAGGTGGAATTTTCCGGCCGCCATCGCCAGCACCAGAGTCAGCGCCGCCTTTGCCCACCAGCGCAGGCGGAGCGGCCAGATCGCGCTGAAAAAAATATATATGGTCATCAGGACCGAAGCCATCATCGTCGCAGTCATCAATACCACCTCCGGCGCCCCCCCCCGGAATACCGGCGGCGCAAGGAAATTCAGCTTGATAAATTAGCTGCCGGTTCCCCGATTGTCAAGCTGACAATATAGAATACCCACGACATAAATCAATCCGTGGTGGTTCTTTCTCCTGATGTAAAACCAGGTTATAAGAATTTAATCGATCGGCTTTCCAAGCTGTCGGCTACGGTGGCACCGAGTTCTTGACAAAACGATTCCGGGATGATATCTTGTTTGAAAATATGAAATCTGCCGATATGAACAACAAAAATATTGAACGAGAAAAATTGTTCCGGCTGCTGGAAACTTTTGCCAGTTGCCCGCATTGCCTGGTGAAACTGGCGGAAGAACCTCCAAGCGGCGGCCACACCCATCGCCACTGGGAACTGATGCTGCCCCGTCTGAACCGGGAGGCGGAGTTCACCGTGGCAATATTGAACCCTCCCGGAGTAAGGCACGCGAGGATGTTCGATCGCCCCTCCAACGGTTCGCTCTCCTGTCAGGTCAGACCGAACTTTTTCTCCTGCCGTTTTCAGCGCCAGGAATTTGTTCCACCGGTGCAGTCGGCGGATCTCAACGACCTGCTGCTTTCATACTGCGAATTTTTTTGCAAAGCCGTCGAGGCTGGTGTCACGGGAAGTGAACTATCCAGACTTTCAGCGGCGCTGATCACGACGTTGCGGTTCGTTCTGCAACAATTGATGCGGCGTGATTATGCGCCTCAAAAATTGCGGACAATTCAACTGGCTGCGAACTACATCATTCAACACGCCATCGATCCGGCGATTTCAGTGGAAGAAATCGCCGACGCCCTGGGGGTGACCCCTGCTCATCTATCCCGGATATTTCGCAATGAAGTAGGTATGACTACCCGGAGATTTCTGGTTGAAACCAGGCTTCGCCTCGCCCGGGAACTGCTCCAGGATGGAAGATACTGTGTCGCTGACATCGCCCGTATGACCGGCTGGCGTTCGGCGGCTTACTTCACTGCGGTTTTCACCAGAATCAATGGCGACACCCCTTCCGCTTTTGCGCGTCGAGCCCACGGCGGACGCATCATTTCCAGACGAATCATCCGCGAGGATTTGGCTGGCGACTTCAATTACACGGCTGGCGACAAAACATCCTCATCCAGATAAATACTCGGCTGCGACCTCGCAGACACTTCTTTCCGCCAGCTGTATTACAATGACAATCGCCGCTCAATACCGGCGATAAGATTTCGGTCAACATCATATTTTTATAATTTTAGAGCTAAATTTTTAATATTGATATTGCTTTAAATCTGCATCCATCAAGCTATATTACCATTGCAGTACACTGATCACCTCAACCCCAGGAGATGCAGAAAATGTTCAGCAATGGAAACTCTTTTCGTGGCATTGTACGGAGGATCAAATTCCAATCAGTTCATGAATTTTCGCCTGCAAAAGCGTCGCAGCTCCACCTTTTGAAGTTTTTGCAGACTGAACATTTTCAGTCGCCTTTTTTCCGGACGATCAATCCAATACCGCTCACGTCGGCTGATCTCACCGCCGCCCTTCCTCACAAAGAGGATCGATCACCGCAATCGGGTGGGGGTTCCACAGATTTCACCATGCCTTTCACCCGGTCCACTATTTTCGACCGGAAATTTTTCACGCTGATCGAACTGCTCGTCGTGATCGCGATCATCGCGATTCTCGCCGCCATGCTGATGCCCGCGCTCTCCAAGGCACGCGAAGCCGCAAAATCCAGCGACTGTCTCTCCCGCCATAAACAGACCGCCAGTGCACTCCACTTCTACGCTGACGACAACACCGGGCTGGTGGTATTGAGGAACGGTATCAATTCCCAGATCTACTCATTCGGGAGTAATCTTGTATATCGCAACTACCTCCCCGCCGACACCCGGATACTCGGCTGCACGTCACGTAAAGAACTCCCCAACCTGACTTCCGGCAGCGCAGTTTATGACAATACCTTCGGGATCTATTTCGGCAACGCGGCCACGGCAGACGATATGACCTGTCTCTACAACCCCGACCGTTTTGTTTCCCTCCCGGAATTGAAAAACCGTTATCTGGCGTTGGCCAGGCTCCGTCGCCCGGCGGCCGCGGCACTCACCGTCGACAGTTTTCGCGCCACCGCCGACAGCCAGTCCTACAATCTGACCGCCTCAACCTCAACGCTGTTTTCCGCACGACACAACGACCGTGCCAACCTGAGCTTTGTAGATGGTCATTGTGCCCAGTATACTCCCGCAGAATTTTTCCAGCTCACCCGCTTTAACCCGGACTATCTCGGGACAGGCAGGTTCTGCGCCTATATCGCCGATCTACCGGATTATCTGCTGAAATATTCCTATTGACCGGGCCTCCCGAACAATCATCAGAAAGGATCACTATGAATATTCAGACAAAATTAAATCTTTTTCTTCTTCTTCTCACGCCGCTGGGTGCTGCTGCGGGCGGGGATGAACAATGGGAAGCTTTGCGCCATCAGAGATTAAACCGGATAGAACGGGTGATCGTCAACTCCGACGGCGGCGATGTATTCCTTCCCCGCGACCTGCCGGCCACACGGGAGAATTTCATCGCGCAGCGGCTCTATAAACTGGTGGGAAGCCAAGCCACCACCCTCTGTTACTCACCGTTGTCATCATACACTCAATCGACCTGTCCGCTGCAGTCAGGCGAGTTTCTGACCAACGACAATCCCTCCACGCCTGATTTGCGCAACACCGCCAGGGAATTTGCGGCGATGGGAAGCGATCCGGTGCGGATGGCGGGACAATTCTGCCGCGAAAACAATCTCGAATTTTTTCTCTCGCTGCGGGTCAACGATACTCACGATGCAGCCGGGACGACCGGCAAACCCCACTATCAGTTTTCTGGATTCAAGCGTTCACATCCCGAATATCTGATGGGAACGCCGGAAAACCCGCCCCCCTGGTGTACCTGGAGTGCGCTCGATTTTTCCCACCCGGAGGTTCGAGAACACTTCGTGTCAGCCGTTGCGGAATTTGCCGAAACTTATGATCTCGATGGGATCGAATATGACTTCATGCGCCATCTACAGTTGTTCAAATCGGTAGCCTGGGGAGGGATTGCCTCGCCGGAGGAGCTCGACCAGCTGAGCGAAATGATGATGGAACTGCGACGGATCACCGAACAGGCAGGACAGAAACACGGGCATCCGATACTGATCGCCGTCCGGGTGCCAGATTCGGTGGAATTTTGCCGTGCCGTCGGCATCGACATCGAACGCTGGCTGCGTGAGGGCTTAATCGATATCATGATCGGCGGCAGTTATTTCCAGCTTCGTCCCTGGCAAGACTCCGTCGAGCTCGCCCGGAAATATCAAGTCAAATTTTACCCTTCTCTCGGCAGCGAATCGCGCATTACCCGCCGCAAAGGCAGTCGCTTCATCCGGGGACGGGGCAATAACGCCGCCTTCTATTATGCGACGATTTCCGCCGCACGGCGTGCCGGATGCGACGGGGTCTACTTTTTCAACACCGATTACCGGCCGGCGGAACTTTTCCGGGAACTGGTGCGCGGCGATGTCGAAGATGTCGAAAACATGACCCGTTTTTACTTCGCCACCGAACGCGGCAGCGGCGGCTACGAGCCATCGTACTACCTTGCCGAAGGATATCGGTACGAAAAGATGTCCATTTTCGATCCCGGTTATCCCCGCCGGATCATTCCGTCTGCACCGGTGAATTTCTCCATCATGATCGGTGAGGATCTTGCCGGTGATCAGAATGGAAAGCTGAAAACAACAGCGCAACTCCGTTCTCCGGATGCCGGGAAAGCCGAATTTACGCTGACGGTGAACGGCCATCCACTCACCGGCACTCCCTCCGGAGAGATCGTCAAATTCAAAATTCCCAACCGGATGCTGCGTCCCGGGAAGAACGATTTTTCGCTGGCGGTTCGGCTTATTGACGACGCCCACCCCGTCAGTTATCAGCTTAAAGAGTTGAAGGCCGTGTTGACCGGACGCAATCAGCGCCCCTGGCTCCGCCCTTTCGGCAATGTCCAACCCGCAAGCCGGGAATCCATCGTCGACCGAGCCTACCGTATCGCCGATCACGGCGACGGGGCTGGACTGTTTTATCCGTTCCCTCCCGGAGAATGTAATGAGATCAACATCGATTTCCAGCTCCGCACGGAGAAATCGGATCATCCCGGGGATGTAGTAATGCGGATTGCGGACGGACACTGTGTCGAAACCATCGGATTTGAAAAAAACCGGATAAACTTCATTGGTTCCAACACCGGGGTTGATTTCCCGACCGGGAAAAAGTTTCACACCTACCGGGCAACCATTGCCCGGGGCAACCTGACTTTGAGCATCGACGGGAAAGAGGTGCTCAGCGCTCCGTTCCGGACTCCGGTTGACACTCCGGAAGCCCGGGGAATTTTCCCTGGAGGCAGCGCTGATTTTGACCGGGGATTTTTCATTGGTTCGGTCAACCGTGGTGAAGGAACATCCTTATGGAAAAATCTCTCCGTCAGTTATCCGCACGCAACAGTTGATGATTTCTGCCTGTTTATCACGCCTGGAAAGTGAGTCGTCGGCAAAGAAGCCGCCGGGGTTCCGGCTTGACAACCGCCGCAGCGATGCTAATTTATCGGCAGATCAAGCGGAGGTTGTCAGAACAGCGTGCGCAAAATCATTCACATCGACATGGATGCCTTCTTCGCCGCCATCGAACAGCGCGACCGGCCGGAACTGCGAGGTAAGCCGGTGATTGTCGGCGGTTCGGTGAAGCGGCGCGGAGTGGTTTCAACCTGCAGTTACGAGGCGAGGCGTTTCGGAGTGCACTCGGCGATGCCGAGCGCCACCGCGCTTCGTCTCTGCCCGCAAGCGATCTTCATCGAACCCGATTTCCGCAAATACAAGGCGGTTTCAGCGATTGTCCGCGACATCTTCCTCTCGGTCACTCCGCTGGTCGAACCGGTATCCATCGACGAGGCTTACCTCGATGTCACCCGGAACCACCGCAACGAACCCTCCGCCACCCGGATCGCGGAATATCTCCGGTCTGAAATTTTCGCGCAAACCTCCCTCACCGCCTCGGCCGGTGTCTCCTACAACAAGTTCCTCGCCAAAGTCGGTTCCGATTTCCACAAACCGAACGGTCTCACCGTGATCACTCCGGCGACCGCGCGGGATTTTCTCGACCGCCTGCCGGTGGAGAAATTTCCCGGCATCGGTTCGGTATCGGCGGCCAAGCTGCACAAGATGAATGTTCACACCGGCGGGGAACTGCGGGCGCTTGATGAGAAGATGCTCCGGGAACTTTTCGGCAAAGCCGGAGCATTTTACTACCGGATCGTCCGCGGCATCGACGAACGCCCGGTGGAGCTGCCCGGTGAACCTAAATCGATCAGCCGGGAAACCACTTTCGCCGAGGATTGTTCCGATCCCCGGCGCATTCGGATCATTCTCCGCACGCTCGGCCGCAAGGTGTTCCGGCGGGCGCTGGCGCACAATTTCAGCGGCAGGTGCGTAACGATCAAAGTCAAGTATGCCGACTTCCGGACGGTGACGCGTTCGGCGACGCTGGCCGCCCCTCCCCCGGACGGCGAAACCCTCGGCGCGATCGCGGTCGCGCTGGCGCGGAAAACCGAGGCCGGACGCCGTCCGGTACGACTGCTCGGCGTCGGCATCTCCGAAGCGGCGGGAACCGCCGCCGGAACCGACGCTGTCCAGCTGGAATTTCCGTTTGTCTCCGAATTTGCCCGAACCCTTTTCATCGACTGAACCACCGGATCCGCCTCGTCCTCCGCCTCACCTCCCGGCGACCTCCATCCGGGCTTCGGCGGAGCTGACCCATTCCCGGTTCCGGGTGCCCCTGCCCGGCATCTGATGCCATTTCGGTCAACGGTGGAGAAGCAGATTTTTGCCGAACCGCCTTAGTTCACCAAAAAGTATAATTCCCAAACAAGTTTCCGACATAATCAGATGCTATATTAATATCTTATTAAATGCAAACGGCTGTAACCTGTTCGCTTCACAGCGTTCCGCATTTGACCGACACAACCAATTTGTGGAGAGAAGATGCTGACTTCCAAATTCACCGCCGGCACCATCTGGGCAGCTGTATCCGCCCTGGCCGGATCGTGGTTCGTCATTCGTCCGGAAATCGATTTTATACTGATCAACCACTTCGTGGTGCTGTTTATATTCGCCGGCATCGCGATGGTTTCGCTGGCATATTATCTTTACATCGCCGTATACGCCTTCTTCTACCGCCCGGCGCCCGCTCTGCCGGACGACCGGCTGCCGGGATGTACGGTAATCGTACCGGCCTACAACGAGGGAAAACATGTCGCCGATACCCTCGAAAGCCTGCTCGCCGCCGATTTTCCCCGGGACAAACTTGAAATCATCGCCATCGACGACGGCTCCCGTGACGACACCTTGCAATGGATCCGCAGCGTCGCGGAACGCTCCAACGGCATGGTGACCCCGGTGTGGCTTTCCCGCAATCAGGGTAAGAAACACGCGCTCTACCGGGGGATTCTCATGGCCAGACACGATGTAATCGTCACCGTGGACAGCGATTCCATCGTCGAAAAAAAGGCCCTGCGCAACATCGTCTCGGCTTTCGCCGCCCCGGATGTCGGCGGCGTCGCCGGTAACATCCGCATCAAAAATCTCTCCGAAGGAATTATCCCCCGGATGATGGATGTCGGTTTCATGTTCGGTTTCGAAGTCATCCGCAGCGCCCAGAGCGTTATCGGCTGCGTGATGTGCACCCCGGGCGCGCTCTCCGCTTACCGGAAAAGCCTCGTCATGCCTTTCCTCGATGAATGGCTCAATCAGAGCTTTCTCGGCGCCCCCGCCACCATCGGCGAGGATCGGGCAATCACCTCCATGATTATCCGGCACGGACACCGGGTGCTGTTTCAACAGAACGCCGTCGCCCATACCTGCATTCCGCACACCTTCAGTCGTTTCGCCAAGATGCTGGTGCGCTGGACCCGCAGCGACGTCCGGGAGAATCTGCTCATGGTGATCTATGCATTCAGCCGACTGCCGCGCGATCACCGGCAGCTGGGGTTGCAGATCCATGTCGCCACCCAGTGGCTCGGCCTTACCGTCGCCTCAATCTATCCCGTCTTCCTCGCCATGGTGCTGATCTGTGCGCCCGGAGATTTCCTCCGCTACATTTACGCGAGTTTAACTTTCGGCAGTGTCGGAGCGTTGATCCCCGCCTTCATCTACGCCCGCCGGGTTTCACCCCTCGATTCGGTATGGGCGGTGATGTTCACCGGATACACTATTCTGGCGCTTTTCTGGATCCCGCTTTATTCGCTGCTCACGGTGCGCAATTCTTCGTGGCTCACCCGCGAACTTCCCCGGAAACGCGGCGGAATCGCCAAGCTGCCCACCGAATCAGCGCACTGACCGGACGGAAGAGGGATTGCAAAACCCGGAACCGATGATATATTATCGCCGGAACAAGGCAAAGTTGCAAAGCGGACCCTGCCGATGAAAATTTTATGTATTGAAGATGACAGTAAAACCGCCGACTTCATCCTGCGGGCGCTGGAGGAGTCCGGCTACGCCACAGCTCACGCCCGGGACGGCCGCGAAGGCCTGACCCTGGCCCGGACCGGAACATTCGATCTGGCGATTGTGGATGTGATGCTGCCCATCATCGACGGTTTCACGGTCATTGAAAACATCCGTAAATCCGGACTCGGCCTGCCGGTGATAATTCTCAGCGCGCGTGATTCCGTCGAAGACAAGGTTCGCGGCCTGCATGCCGGTGGGGACCTTTATCTCTCCAAGCCTTTTTCCATCACCGAATTACTGGCGAATGTCCAGGCGCAGTTGCGGCGTTCCTCGATGATTACCGAACCAACGACGCTCACCGTCGCGGATCTGACGATGGATCTGCTGGCCCGCCGGGTAACCCGCGCCGGCTGCCGCATCGACCTGCCGCCGCGCGAATATGATCTGCTGGAGTACCTGATGCGCAACGCGCGCCGGGTCGTCACCAAAACCATGATCATGGAACACGTCTGGGAATACAATTTCGATCCGCAGACCACCATCGTCGAAACCAGAATTTACAAGCTGCGCGAAAAAATCGACAAGCCGTTTGACCGGGAACTCATCCATACCGTGCGCGGAATCGGTTATGTCATTGAGTAGATTTCTGCCCGCCACGCTGAAAATGCGCCTTGCGCTCAGCTACGCGCTGCTCTTTTTCCTCTCCTGTTGTATTGTTTTCATAATGATCACCTGGTTCATCTCCCGGACGCTCGAACAGAGCACCGACGCCGCCACGGAAGAGATGGCCGATACGATCAGAACCGTATACGTCGCCGGGAGAAGGTTCAATCAGCAGAACAGTCTGCTGCCGGGCGATCAATATCCGGAAGAGTCGCGGCGGCGGCTGGAGGAGGCGGACCCGGAGGTGGAAATTCTTTTTTTCTCAGTCCCCCGGTTCACCCGGGAAAGCCAATCTGAACTCCATAACACCGCTTTTGTCCTGCGCGACGGAGATTTTTACGAAATGCGTCCGCAGTCGGACGGTACGATCTATTCGCGGAAAATGTCTCTCGGCTACAACCTCGAACATGTGCGACGCCACTTCCTGCTGGCGCTCTGTACCTGCGGCAAGGATAACATCCGCCTTGCGATCGAGGATGACGACGGTACCGAACTCCTCTCGTCGGATGCCCTGCTCGGGGAATTCGCTCCCGAAGACACAGTCACTGATACCCGGAATTTCCGTTTCCGCAATTTTTCTCTGCCCGACGGCAAACATCTGATCATCGGCAGGAAAATCGAAGGTCTGGTCGAAGCCGGCGGAAGATATTTCATCATCTTCATAGTGGTTCTTGCGGCGGTCACAATCTGCGGGATTTGTGCCGGCTGGCTGTTGTCCCGTCGTTTCATCGGCGGCATTGCCCGAATCACTTCGGCAATGCGCCGTACCACTACCGGAGATTACGCCTGCCGGATCGACGAGGCGAGAATCGGCAGCGACCGGGAAATCATCGAACTGGTCAACACCTTCAACGCGATGAATTCACGTACCCAGCTGCTGCTTGAGGAGCTGCAGATGCTCTCCAACAATGTCGCCCACGATCTCCGCACCCCGCTGACCCGGATTTCCGGTACCGTGGAAAATCTGTTGTGCGACCGTCAGCTTCCGGAAAACGCGGTCGATTCCTGTGCCTCGGTGGCCGAGGAGTGCGCGAGGATGAAGGAGCTCATCAATACCATGCTCGACATCAGCCGGATCAACGCCAATCCCGGAGCGTTGCAGAAGGAGAACGTCGACCTGGCAGCCGAACTCCGGGAGTTCTGCGAAATCATGCGCCCGGCGGCCGAACGCAAGGGACTCGAACTGCGCGAAGAGATTCCGGATTTTCCGGTGATGATTTCGGCCGATCGGATGAAATTGCAGCGTCTGATCTCCAATCTGACCGAAAATGCGTTGAAGTTCACCGATTCGGGTTCGATAACCATCCGGGTGGGCCGGGAAAATGGCGAAGTGCTCCTGCAGGTGGAGGACACCGGGTGCGGGATTCCCGTTGTGGATCAGAAGCACATTTTCGAACGTTTTTTCCGCAGTGATGCCAGCCGCAATCGTCCCGGCAACGGTCTCGGGCTTACGCTGGTGCAGGCGTTTGTGAATGCGCACCAATGGCAGATCACCTGTGACAGCTCTCCCGGCATCGGGACGAAGTTCTCCATCCGGATCCCCTCCGGAGAGACGACGCCCCCCGCGGTTGACCACTCGGAAACAAACTGACCTCCCCGGCCGTGCGCCGGTTTTCTCCCCCCGGTTCATCCACCCCGCCAGCGCAACCCCGTTTCCGGCGAAGCTGAAGGGGATCCAGGCTCGTGACGACGCTGTTATTTCATACCGATCAATATGTTACGATCAAAAATTCGCCGAAGTTCGAATGCCGTACCACTTGATTTCTGTCACGAAATGTGGTATATTAAGAGATGATAGTTTGTTGCGGACAGGCCATCCCGTCATGAACGCCGATGTCGGTAAAGCGGATCGCTGTTCCCTTATCTCTCAAAGGATAATTGCAATGGTTGAGGTTATCAAAAAAATACCCGAAGGCTATGTGGTCGAATTTTCGCTGCCCGGCAAACCTGGACAGGAAAATTTCGTGGCCGGCAGCTTCAACGACTGGGCCCCGGAGTGCGCTCCGATGGAATTCAGCGCGGCTGACGACTGCTACCGCCGGAAACTCACGCTGCCGCCCGGAAGCTATGAATATAAATTTGTGGTTGACGGCCGCTGGATCCTCGATGACAGCAACCCCAACTTCACAGCAAATGATTTCGGAACGTTGAACAGCGTTCTGAACCTGGGATACTGATGAATCGGAATTATACCCGCGGTTCCATCGGCGCAACGATGTTGAAAACCGCGATTTTCATGCTTCCCGGCACTCTGGCGATCAGCGGCTACAATGTGGTCGATACCTTCTTCGTCGCCAAACTCGGCAAACTGCAGCTCGCCGCCATGGGATATACGTTTCCCGTGGTGATGCTGATCGGCTGCGTCTATCACGGTATCGCCGCCGGCATCATGACTCCGGTGGCCCAGTTGATGGGCAGGGAGGAACCGCGCCGCGCCTCCAAACTGGTCGGTGCCGGCGTCTGGCTTACGGTGCTGATTTCGGTAATACTCGGCGTTGTCGGGATTGCGACGATTCCAGTGGTGTTTCCGCCGATGGGAGCCACCCCGGAAGCGCTGAAGTACATCAACGGTTACATGATAATCTGGTATGTCGGCGGAGCGGTCAATGCGCTCACCATGACCGGCAACCAGCTGCTGATCGCCACTGGACACGCCCGCTGGGCGGGGGTGTCGATGATGGGAGGCATGCTGCTCAACGCGGTACTCGATCCGTTGTTCATTTTCGGCTGGGGAATTATTCCCGGACTCGGCATTGTCGGCGCCGCGCTCGCCACGGTGCTGGCGCAATGTGTGGCGCTGATCTGGGTATTCATGCTGATCAATCCCCGCATGCATCTGGTCGGCAATTTCCGAATGCCGCGACGGCTGCTTCTCGCCTTCTGGTGGACGATCCTGCGTTACGGGATTCCCGCCGCGCTGGGGATGTTGCTGATGCCGATCGGTTCGACGGTAACGACGGTGGTAGTATCCCGCCTCGGCGGAGATCCGGCAATCGCCGCACTCGCCGCCGCCGGACGTCTGGAGATGCTCGGATTCATTTTCCCGATGTCCCTGGGCATCGGTCTGCTGCCGATGATCGCGCAGAATTACGGCGCCGGGTATTTTGATCGCGTCGATCGCTGCCGACGTTTCGCGATGCATTTCGCATTTTTCTTCCTGGTGGCGATCTCGGTGCTGTACTTCATCTTTGCCGAGACCTTATCGGGCTGGTTCTGCGAAGACCCGGAAATCAAGGCGATCATGGTCAAATACCTGCGGGTGGTCTGCGCCTGCTTCGCCTTCATTGAAATCCACCGGTACAGCGGATTCTTTTTCACCGGTTGCGGCAAACCGGCAGTCAGCGCCTGTCTCAATGCGTTGCGTATTCTCGGATTGCTGACGCCGTTTTCGTTGCTGGCGTTGTGGAGTGGTTCGCTGGAGGCGGTTTTCTATGCCCGGTTGAGCGCCGACACCATTGCCGGAATTGTCGGCTGCCTGCTCGCCACCCGGTTGACCCACCGGCTGTTGCGCAGCCGCAGGAACAGCGACGGCATCAACGGCTCACTCGTACAGGCGACCGCCAAGCCGTAACTTGCCCTCCCAGCCGGGGCGGATTGGTGCGGACGGAGATCGTTGATGATCTTCAGCGTCGGGAACTCCGGTCAGCCAGTCGTGACCGGACAGCCCTGACGTGAGATTGGCGACGCCGGAGTTCGGGGCGACGCCTCATTTTACGATTTCCCGCCCGCTCCTTTTGATCGCCTCCGTCAGCCGGGGATAATCCCCGGTGGCAAACATGTCGTGCTCCTCGTAGAACTCAACCTCGTCGAGTTCCGGAGTTTTCAGCACCTCCGGCAGCAGTGCGTCGATATCACTCTCCCGGGCGCCATTGATCAGATAATGGAGCGTAAGTCGAGTTCCGGTACCGGCGAGTTTGTCGTGGAACGCCTTGACTTCCCGCTTCCATTCATCGCTCCAGAGCTGCTGCTGATGGTCGGTACCGAGCATGATCACATTGTCGACGAGGCCCTTTTTCGCCCAGGTTTCGATGTCGAAGAAGTTGTCGATGTTCGTCCGCTGCCACCACGGATACATCGAGCCGTGCCCGGCCGCTCCGACCGGAACACGCACCGGCGCCATACATTCAAGTTTACCGCCGTGGGCATGGACAATTTCGGCAACTTCGCGGAGCATTTCCGTAAAATATTCGCCGCGGAGTTTCAGCAATTTATTCTCATCGTAGGCTTCGCAGGTGATGTCGGTACCGTAACGTTTCCGGTACTCATCGACGATCGGTTCGGAAAAACCGTAAAAGAGGTGACCGCCGACCGCCTCGTAACTTCCGCCCGAAGGCAGGCTGTGGCTGCGGATCGAGAAGGTGACGCCGTCGAGATCCGGGTAGCGTTCGTAGAGTTCGGTGACGATTGCCTTCATACGTTCGCGGTTCTCCGGGTAGGCGTACTCCGGCACCCCGATTGCGTACCGTTCGAAGTCTCCGAAGCGAACGATAAGCGGCACCCGGTGGTTTCCCCAGTAATAGCCGTACCCGGAGGAACCGCGCAGATTTTTCTCCGGCTCATCGTCGCCGTCAATGATGAATTCGCAGGTGGTGAAGAGTTCAACCGGTTCGCCGTCGGTGTAGAACGCCCGGGCGCAATCGCCGTTTCTGGGATCACTCAGCGCGGCAAAAGCGTTCTCGTCGGCTCCCATCAGTTTGATCACCGGCTCGGTGATGTTCAAACCGGAAATCGTCACCCGGGCCCCCTTCCCTTCCGGTGTCACTTCGACGGAGAAGGGCTGCTGATAACGTTGGAAGTGTTGATCGTGGGGCGCGGTATAGATCACGAGGTTTTCCGCGGTGATCGCCGGGACATTGACGGTTTGCAGTTCCAGCCGGGAGATCGGCGCCCGGAGTTCACCGCGCGGACGGGATGCGAAGCGATGCGCCGTATAGTGCTCCTCTCGAATGCTCATGTCCCGGAACGGCCATTCACCGTACAGCTCATTGTTCCGGGTACCGGGAAAATAGTGCGCGTACAGCGACGTGTCGAAAACCGGATCCCAGTAATAGAGTTCCATGCCGAGCTCATGACACACTTTGATGTATTCCGCGACCACATCGTAGGAGTGGATGGTTTTCACCAGCTTCGGCCCCCAGTTGTAGCGATGTTCCCCGGCAAACATCCGCCGCACCCGGGAAGGATAGTAGGAGACGCCGCCGGTGCCCCGGAAGTAGATTTTCCGAATCCCGGCGTCGCGGGCGAGCCGGAGGCGTTCGGCGAGTTCCTCCTTGCTGTAGTAATCGCCGCGTTCGGTGAAGTAGGCGTTGTCGAGAAAGTCGATCGCCTGGCTGAGCAGGACCGGACTTTCCGCACCGAACGCCGTTACCCCGAACACCCCCGGCAGCAGCAGTCGAAAAAACCATCTTTTCATTTCAACATTCCTTTTTTTCAGGATAGATTTCGAGAAGAGATCTTCACCCACCGCCCCCGCCCAGTGTCAATCCGATACTCCGACTACCGGACGTCCGCAGTTGCGAATAACTTCGCTCACCCAGGGATAGGCCTTGTACGCCCACATGTGCTGCTCCTCGTAAAACTCCACTCCGTCCAGACCGGATGATTTCAACACCTCCGGGAGCAGGGTTTTGATTTCGGTGCCGCCGTCGTTGATAAGATAGTGCAGAGTGAGCCGGGTATCGGTTCCCGCCAGTTTCGCGCGGAAAGCCGCCACCTCCTTTTCCCACCCCGGCGTCCATTCCCGCTGCAGATGGCCGGTGCCGAGCATGATTACATTGTCGACGATGCCCTTTTTCGCCCAGGTCTCGATATCGAAAAAGTTGTCGATATTCGCGTAGTACCACCACGGAAACATCGAACCGTGATCGAACGAACCGACCACCCGGGGACGAACCGGAGCCATACACTCGAACCGGCCGCCGTTGGCGTGGACGATTTCCGCCACCTCCTCGAGCATCCGGGTGAAATATTCGCCGCGAAGTTTCAGCAGTTTCTCGCGGTCGTAAGGTTCCCGGGTGGGATCGACGCCGTAGCGGCGGCGGTATTCCCGGACCACAGGTTCGGAAAAGCCATAGAAGAGGTCTCCGACCGTCTCATAATTTCCCCCGGACGGCAGGCTGTGGCTGCGAATCGAAAAGGTCACCCCGTCGAGATCCGGGTAGCGTTCGTACAATTCGCTGACGATCGCCTTGAGACGTTCGCGGTTCTCCGGGTAGGCGTACTCCGGCACCCCGATTGCGTACCGTTCGAAGTCTCCGAAGCGAACGATAAAGGACTTTTTCCCCTTTCCCCAGTAGAGTCCGACGCCGGAGGGCTGGGAAAGAGTCTTTTCCGGTTCATCATCGGCGTCAAGAGCGATTTCGCAGGCGGTGAAGAGATCCACCGGTTCACCGTTGTCGTAGAGGGCGGCCGCACATTTCTTGCTTTTGGGTTCGCTCAGAAATTGGAACGCCTCTCCATCACTCATGAATTTTATTACCGGATCGGTAATGTTCAATCCCCCGATAACGACATCGGCGCCCGTGCCCTCCGGTTTAACTTCAACCGTGAAGGGTTGATCATAGCGTTTGAAAGTTTCTCCGTGCCCGGCGGTGTAGATCACCAGGTTTTCCGCGGTGATTTCCGGTACGTTGTGCGCATAGAGCCGGATTTCCCGGATCGGCCGGGCCAGGTTCTCCACCGGCCGGTCGGCGAAGCGGTGAGCCAGGTAGTGTTCATCGCGAATGCTCATATCGCGGAACGGCCACTCTCCATAGCGTTGATTTTTCTCAGTTCCGGGGAAAAAATGAGCGTAAAGCGAGGTATCGAACACCGGTTCCCAGTAATATAGTTCCATCCCGAGTTCGTGACACACTTTGATGTATTCGGCGACCGGGTCATAGGCGGCGATGGTCTTGATCAGTTTGTTTTCCCAGGGGGCATTGTGGCCGCCGATATAGGGATGGCGCAATCGGGAGGGATAGTAGGCGACTCCGCCGGTGCCCCGGAAATAGATTCGCCGGATCCCCGCATCATACGCGGCCCGAACCCGTTCGGCGAGTTCCTCCTTGCTGTAGTAGTCGCCGCGTTCGGTAAAACAGGCGTTGTCGAGAAAATCGATCGCCTGGCTGATCAGCACCGGTTTTTCCGCTGCCGCGAGGCAAGTCATAGGCAAAAGCGCGAGTGACGCCGCCTGAATTATTTTACCAATCATAAACATTTCCCTCCACTCACAGATTTATTTACCAGACATATTTGCGTCCGTCAACCCCCTCCATCGGGGCGCAATACCACTGGTTGCCGTAATAATCCAGCGGATTTTCCCGAAACATTGCGACCGCTTCCTCCGGACGCAATTTGCCGGCGTGACCATCGACGAAGTTCATGTTGATGCCGCCGCCGTGGCGGGCAACCGCGCTGTAGGTGGGGCCGACACTGTCAAGTGGATAGACGATATACATCTGGGTTCTGTTGGCGCTGTCCTGACTGTCGATGTTCATCAGGGCGGTGGAGGGATTGTTCAGCGCCTTGGTATTGAAGCAGCGGAACTGATTTGATTCCCCGGTCACCGTTATCAACTGCCGATCCATCCGAAAGAAGTTACCGGCGGCGCCGCCGTCAATGTAGACGCCGTAGATCTGCGTCATATATTCTCCGGGTTGGGTTTTCACGGTAAAACCTCCCGGGCAGCTGAACGCCTTGGAAAGATAGGAGGCATATTTATTCGCCGCAAGCAGATCGGCCCAGCTCACGATGTAGGTGGACTCTCCGGTGGGGCTGGCCATCCAGTAGTAGTAGGGGACGAATCCTTTGTTATCACCGGCGTACATACTGATTGCCAGCGCATTTTCCTTGAGATTGGAGATGCAGTTGCTCGATTTGGCCGCCTCCCTGGCCTTGGAGAGCGCCGGCATCAGCATTGCCGCGAGGATCGCGATGATCGCGATCACCACCAGCAGTTCGATCAGAGTGAATGCGACCGGACGCTTCACCTTACGAATCGTTGCGACCTCCGAAGGCTCCTGCCTTCCCTCCCGGATCTGCCGTCGACTGTTGATGAAAATGGCGGCAACCTGATGATGAAATACGTTTCTCATGACGCTCTCCTTGTGTTTTCAATGCCGGACTGAATTGGGAAAACCTTACCAGAGGAACTCGGTTTAAACGTTTCAACAAATAATTTAATCGTTTAATTTCATTTGTCAATATGATGATCAAAATATTTTGAAAAATTTTTTTCTCCACTTATAACAGCTTGAAGAGCAAGAGGTTTAACAGAGAACAACCAGCAATTGACTGCTCGTGAAAGTTGAATTTTTCCTGAAATCACCCCAGGATACGCGGCACCGGAACCTGGACGCGCCCGGTATTGGTACGCCGGCTTTCCGTGTCGTTCCCCGGAAGACGCGTCGGTTGCCTGAGCTGCAATTACGGTATTGAAGCCGGAATAATTCCGGAACTCCCGGCGGGGAAAATTATCATATCCGGCAATTCCGGGGTCGGAAATGTTTTACAGCTCCCTGACTCCAGACGCCGGAGGGTTATGAACCAATTTCCCGGTGATTTTGCGAAAAAACACTTGCAAAAACCGGCACCCGGTGGCATGTTAATAGTATACCGGCGGCGGATGCTGCAGGTTTTGAGCTGATTTTCGGGAAGGGATCGGTTTTTTTCAGCGGAATTTTCCGGGCGGCCGTCACTTCCAGCCCCTGCGGAACAGGGGCGAGGCATTACTGCCGGAGGAAGCAAAAGTTGTTTTCACCGCCGGGGGCGACTGGTCTCAACCGGAAAATTCAGTTGTTGTCGTTTTTTGTTGAAATGTTGGCAATATCCGGCCGTGCGCATCAGCCGCATGCCTGATGACAGCGCGCGTCCCGGAACAAGGAATTTGCATGAATTAACGATTTTCGTTCAATCCACCCGACAAACAACTTTCAAGGAGGTTTATCATGCGGGCGCTTTCCAAAATTTCCGCCGACTGGTGGGACTACACGACGCTGGACCGGTCGATCCTCGATGACGCGGCCAAAATCACCATCGACAATCTCAAGAGCTTTGAACGTCCAGGATTCAAGATCAATATCTACGATACACTCCAGGAGTTCTACTGCGCCGAAGCGCTCGAATATATCCACGCCTGGAAACAGGCGACCGCCGACAATCCCTGCGGCATCTGCGGACCGATCGGTCCCACCGAACAGCTTCCCATCGTCGCCCAGATGGTCAATGAACTCGGACTCAACCTCAAGCACGCCCATTTCTGGGGCATGGACGAGTGGGCGATCGACGGCAAGGCGGTCGGGATTGATTTCCCGCTTGGCTTCGCCAAGGCGGACTGGGATCTCTGCTTTTCGCGCATCCGCCCCGAACTGCGCATGCCCGCGGAAAACATGCACTTCCCCAACGGCTGCCTCAAGGAATATGAGGCGAGCTACGATCAGGCGAAGTGCCTGATCATGCAGGGCGGTCAGGGCGAAACCAAACACTGGGCTTTCAACGACCCGCTCCGCCGTACCGGCGCCTACAAGGATGCGCCGCCTTCGCCGGCGGAATACCGGAAGCTCGGCACCCGCCTCGTCGAACTCCATCCGATCACCCTGATCCAGAATGCGCGTACCTCCGGCGGCGGTACGGTGCAGAATGTTCCTTCGCAGGCTTTCACCGTCGGTCCGGTGCAGACCTGGAAAGCCGGCCGGGTTTCGATCTGGCATCCGGGCCACCATGACAACCCCTTCGGGATGCGCCTCTCGACCTTCATGATTTCGCGCAAGCTGCCGGACAGCGCGGTGCCGATGTCGCTGCTGGCTGAACATGATGATGTGGTGTTCAACTTCTACCGTCACGGTTTCGGCGTCTGCGATGTGGAGATGCATTGATCATGGCAAAGAGAGCAATTGCGATCGCTTCGCACCCCGATGATATCGAGTTCATGATGGCCGGAACGCTGATCCGGCTCCAGCAGCTCGGTTACGAAGTCCACTACATGAACATCGCTGACGGAGCGCTCGGCGGCAACGAGTTTCACCACGCGGCACTGGCCGCCCGCCGCCGGGAGGAGGCGATGGCTTCCGCCGCGATAATCGGCGCGATCTACCATGAGTCGATCACCCACGACCTTGAGGTGTTCTACAATACGGAACAGCTGACCAAGGTGGTCCGGGTGGTCCGGGAAGTCGATCCCGAAATCGTGCTCACCCACGGCCCCTATGACTACATGGAAGATCATGTCAACGCCGGACGGCTGGCGGTTTCCGCCGCTTTCTGCCGCGGCATGGGTAACTTCCGCGGGGTGGAGGACGTCAAGCCGGTGATGACCGATGTCGCGGTCTACCATTCGCTGCCGCTGAGTTTGCGCGATCAACTGAACCGTCCGGTGATTCCCGATGTCTTCGTCGACGTCACCGACACGATCGCCACCAAGCGCAAAATGCTCAACTGCCACCGCACCCAGAAGGAGTGGCTCGATGCCAGCCAGAAGCTCGACGCCTACCTCGACGATATGGAGGCCAGAGCCCGGGCGATGGGAAAACTCTGCGGATTCTGTGAACTTGCCGAAGGGTGGATCCGTCACAATCCGATCGGCTTCTGCCCGGATGATTTCGATCCGCTCAGCGCAATTGCGCGTCCGGCAGTGAAATAGCCGACAGCTTCCCAGAAAAAAGGGCGGTTGCAAAACCTCATAAGGTATGCGACAGCCCTTTTTCTTTTGAATCTCAGTAAAATAATGCTGAGAGAGTCTTATAAATATGGGAAAAGAGCGGCTGCAAAACCACGAGGTTTTGCAGCCGCTCTTTTTTAGTGTCCGACCTTTTTATTCCGGCACGACGGCCCGGTGGACGACTATTTCGCGGTATAGCCTCCGTCGACCGGAATATTGGTTCCGGTAACGTAGGCCGAAGCGTCGCTCGCCAGATAGACGACAATCCCCTTGAGATCATCCGGACCGGCCAGCCGGCCGAGCTGAGTACGTTCGCTGTAATTGGTGACAAACGCCTCCGGCAGATGGCCTTCCATCAGACCGCCGGGATGGATCGCGTTGACCCGGATATTGAATTTCCCCAGAATACTCGCCGCCCAGCGGGTGAAATTGACGATTCCCCCCTTTTCATAAAAGTAGATCGGCGAGGGGTTTCCGCCCATATCGGTTCCCCGGTAGTTGGCCATCTCAATACCGACCAGCCCCATCATCGAACCGATATTGATGATCGACCCCGAACGACGCTTTTTCATCTCTTCACTGGCCAGATTGGTCAGATAGAACATCGCCGAAGCATTGATATGCAGACTATCGTCATACGCCTTCAGCGGACTTGTCCAGCCGTTGCAGGCACTGCGCGTCACCGCGTTGTTGACCAGAATGTCCAGCCGACCGGTTTCTCCAACTACCTTGTCAACCAGCGCATGCAT
>CAKUKT010000001.1 GCA_934663655.1 uncultured Victivallaceae bacterium | reverse complement strand
ATGTACTGCTGCGGCAAAGCTCCGGACGGCACTCCGATTGAAGTCAACCGGGGGCTCGCCGAACGCCGTCCGCAGATCAGGGTGCTCAAGAAACGCCGATGACCGGTTCCGGGAAATCTGAATTCATCCTGCTGGTCTGCGATTCCGGACTGGGGGGTATCGATGTGGCCCGCCGGTTGATGGTGGAGATGCGCGATCGCGGCGCCCCCGCTTCCCGGGTGCGGGTCATCTACTTCAACGCCTGGCCGGAAGTCGGCCGCGGGTACAACCACCTCTCAACCCTCGGAGAGAAGCTGAGGGTGTTCCGGCAGGCGCTGGCCGGCATGCTGGAATTTCATCCCGATGCCGTGGTCATCGGCTGCAACACGCTCTCGATACTGCGTGAAGTGGCGGGAGTGGAGACGACGGTGCCGCTGGTGGGAATTGTCGATGCAGCGGAGACGATGCTTTACCATTACCTGAGCGGGGATGAGGAACGCCGTCTGGTGGTGTTCGGCACGGAGACCACCGTCGGTTCCGGGCTTTACCGGGAACGGCTGCGGCGACGCGGCATCGATCCCCGGCGGGTGATCGGCAGGGCTTGTCCCGGACTGGCCACCCGAATCGAGGCCGGCCCGGAACGTCCGGAAATCGCCGCCGAACTCCGGGGAATCGCCACCGATCTCCGGCGTCGCTGCCCAGACCTGAATCCCGAAAAAACGGCGCTCGGCTTGTGCTGCACCCATTACGGTTATTCGTCGCGGCTCTGGGAGAGCGAATTTACCGCCGTCTTCGGCGGCGTCATGACGCTGCTCGACCCGAACACCGCCTTCCCCTCCCGTCCGGAGATATCCCGTCTGCTCAGCGGCACGGCGGTGCCGGAATTTTCTGCCGAGGTACATTCCCGGATCCCGCTGACGGAGGTCAAACGCCGGGCGCTGGCGGCGCTCATCGCCGCGGATGCTCCGGAACTTGCGGAAGCGCTCAACAATTATCATTTCAATCCGGAACTGTTCACCCCGTTCTGAACGCTGCGAGGTGACCGCGGTTCCGGCAATCGGGGCCGGAAGGATGTTGCCGGTTCGTCAATTGTTCCAGCCGATGTACTCGACTTCGACGGCCCCGCGCACCTGGGTGCTGCCGTCGCCGAAGATGATCTCCGGTGAACCCTCGCCCGCCGTTTCGGCGAGCTTGACGGTGCCGTGCTCCAGCAGCTTACCATCAACAAAAATCTTCATCTCTCCCGCCATACCGTCAACAACAAGCCGATAATCGTGAAAAGTTCCGACTCCGGCAGCGAAGGGGATCTGCTGCTCCCCACGGGCATCGGTTGCGATCAGAGCGTCGGCGGCGAATTGCACCGTTGCCTGGCGGTGACCGCCGTTTTCGCCGGCCACCCGCACCGAAATCAGAAACTGCGGCACCTCCGGCTCCTGCGCGTCGAGCAGCCGGAACGAACACTTAAGTTCCACACGGCCGGTTTCGGAAGGCAGCGGCGCACGCACATAGGGTCGAATCAGATTGCCGGAGCCCGTGGCGTGACGTGATACCATCCGCAATACCGGAGTCGGCCGTTCCGGAATATCCACGATTTCAAGATAGGGTCCCCGGGGATCTTCCGGTTTTGTTTGATAACGCAGCACGTTGAAACGGCCGCCCAGTTCGCCGGGGAGTTTCCGCTCCGCCGGATGGTAGAGGGTTGTGCAGCCGAGAAGTTCTTCGCGTTCCGCCGCGGCAGCGGAGAGCCCTCCGCCGCGCCGCACTTCCAGCTCCACCGCGAAAATCCGGTTGTAACGGGAATTTACCCGCCCGGTACTGAAGTTGCTCTCATCGTACAACACCAGCAGTTTTCCGGGAGAGGTTTCGACGATGGTGCCGTAACTGCTGCCGGGGCCGCGATAGAGTTCGACCGGTTGCCAGTCGTCACCGACACCCCCGAAATCGAGCGACAGCGTGATGCCGGGACGTCCGGAAAGCAACGCCAGCGTCCCGTCGGAAAGCCGGAGCAGGCAGGGCATCACCGCTCCGGCGGAGGCGAGAATGCGTTCCTCTCCCCAGCTTCTGCCGCCGTCAAACGAACGCTTCTGCCGGAGGGGTTCATTCCCGGCGACACGGTAGACCGCCAGCACCGAACCGTCGGCCAGGGTTTCGATTCCGGTTTCGCTGGGGCCTTCCGCGCCGGCTTCAGCTTCTGAAATCACCGAGAGGAACTCCCAGTTCGCACCGTCATCATTGGATCGGCAGGCAAAATTGAAAAAATTTCCGCTCCCCGGCCGCCGACCATAACCGGCCGCCAGCAACGTCCCGTCGGGAGCACGACGCGGGAAAGAGCAGAGACGCCCCGAAAAGGGAAACGGCAGTTTCATATCCGTTTCATGTACCTCCGGCTTTTTCTCCCCGCCGGGGAAGGAATCAATAATCGTGATTCTGGCCGTGTCGACCGGTTTATCCGCGACCCAGTTTATTTCACGCACCCGCCGGCCGTCGTCAAGGTCAAACGCATTGAATCCCCCGGCAATTGAGGTTTCCCAGCTGTTGCCGCCGTCACGCGACATCCGGCGCTCTCCCTGTTCATCAACGGTGTGAACCCCGATCGAACTGCTGAGATAAATGGTGCCGTCCGCCGCCCGGAAACCGCGTACAAAGTTCAAATCCCGGGTCGAGGAGGCGACCAGCTTCTCCCCGCGCAGACTCACCACCCCTCCCCGCAGCGGAATTTCATCCCCCGCAGAAACTCCACCCGCCAGCAGCAATACCACCACCAATTTCTGAAAAGATGTTTTGAACACAATCTCCCCCCCCGCCGTCAATACTGGTAATAACTGGTCGTGGCGTCACTGATCACATATCGCCATTTGATCGAGGTTTTGGCCTGATAATCCTGCGGGTTGTCCCGGGTCATCGCGAAAAACTCCGCCGGCTGCAGCGAAGCGGCATGTCCGTCGATGAAACTGAAGTTGATTCGCCCGGAATGACGCGCGCTCGCATAGGAGCCATTGGGATTACCCATGCTCAGGTAATAAGTTTCCACCCGGGTGGACAATAGAAAGCTGTCGAGCGCGAAAATGGTCGATGACGGACCGAGCGCCCGCCCGGAATAGAGAACCTTGATCTCATATGCAGTACCACTGCCGAGGGTGGCGGTGCAGATTTTGTCGTTGTAGATGCCGGCGTTGCCGTCCTGATCGTAGACCCCGTAAGTGTACCAGCGGGTTCCGGAGACATTATCACCGTCTCCACCCTTGCGTCCGAGGCTCGGGCATCCCCAGATTGCACTGGCGGGCGGGCCATACCCGTTGCAGGTGAGTGTCTGAACCCAGGTTCGGTGATTGAGCTTGCAATCCGGACAGCTGTTGAAACGCTGCCGCAGGGCGATGGCGCCGCGGTGATCGGAGCCGTACATGGAGGAAATCAGCGCAATCTGTTTTAAATTGGCCAGACAGTTGCTCGCTCGAGCCGCTTCCCGGGCCTTCGACAGCGCCGGCATCAACATTGCCGCCAGAATCGCGATGATCGCAATCACGACCAGTAGTTCGATCAGCGTGAAGCGTTGTTTTACCATATTTATGAATTCTCCTTGTTGTTGGGAAGGATTTCCCGGGTTGCTTGAGAATTATTATTTGACATTTTTGTTTACACAGTATATTATATTCATGTAGTTACAAATAGCAAATAGCAAAAATGATAAAAAACATGGCATAAACATGACAATCCCGGATTATTTCTCCGACGTGGAATTCATCTCCCTCCGACGGGAAACCAAAATCAGGCGGATCCGTCCCAATGGACGCCGGACCATTTCTGTTTATTCCCTTGAATTTCTTGCGCGCGGAGAGATATTGTTTCTTTTCGGCGACCATGAATACCATCTGTGTGCGCCGTGTGCTTTCTGGATGCGCCCGGGGGACCGCTTCGATTACGAGCCGATTCCAGGCAGGCCGGTTCTTGAACACCTGTGGATCAATATGCGCGGAGGACGCGCCCGTCGCATGCTCGAATCCCTGAACGGCGTCTCCCGGCTGCCGTACCGGAAAATTTCAGCTCCGGAACGCTTCTACAAACTCTTCACGGAATCGGTGATCGATTTTCTTTCCGATCCGGTCGCCAACCATTGCGCCATCGCAGCACGCATCGAAACGATAATGGCGCTTCTCGCCGCAGAGTTCGCGTCCAAACCCCAATCGCGCCGCACGGCTGACAAGGAAATCCGCGCCGTCGCGATCCGCATTCATGACGATCCTGCCGCGAACTGGGTTCCCCGCCGGATCGCCGCTGATCTCGGGATCGGCTATGACAGCCTCCGGGCGCGCTTCCGCAAGGCTGTCGGGCAACCGATCTACAACTTTATTCTCCAACAACGCCTGCAACTGGCGGCGGAAATGCTTTCGGAAAATCTCCTGGTCAAGGAGATCGCCGCCCACTGCGGGTTCGCCAGCGGTTTCGAACTCTCCCGCGCCTTCACCCGCCACTTCGGACTTTCTCCCCGCCAGTATCGCCGCCGGAACTACCTGGAAAACAATGGAGAATAATATTGACCACTGATCTTTCAAATGAAACTGCCGGACTCCCCCGGGATTTTCACCGCCGCCACTCCGGATGGTGCGCTGATTTTCCCGGGGTGACTCCGCGCTGAGCGGGGTTTCTGATCGCCGAAGAAATTTTTTCATAAAAAAAACGATTTTACCGGGTTGAAACCCTTTTATCCGGAGAATTTCGTGCTATATTTAGATAATGCGGTTTTCGTGCCGCTTTAAGATATCGAGAATGTGAATATTGATTCCGGAGCAGTCCGGAAGTTGCAATGAAACCGTCGTCAGCGTGCTTTTTCGCGCGAGGATGAGTGGTGGGATCGTTTTCGCCGGTGACCTTGCTGTCGCCGGATTGAAATAACGACGCGGGGGAAGCGTATTCATTCGGGAAACCGGCGGCTGCACCCCGTGTATCAATGCGAAACGTCCCCCTCTTGTGCCGCCCGGCGGTTTCGGCTGCGTGGAATTTCAGTTGGTGTCGAAACACATACCGGAGGCTCCGCCGTGTCCGAAGAGGAAATGCAGAGGGAAAAGGCGCAACTTCGCAGTTTATTCACCTCCCGGCTGCGCGCTGCCGATCCCGGCGACATCGTCCGCTGGAATCGAGCAGTGGTCGCGAAATTGAGGGAGTTGCCGGAGTTCGGCGGCGCAACGGCGGTGGGAATGTTTTCGGCGATCGGCAGGGAACCGGATCTCTCGTCGTTGTTTGGTGGCGTGCGGACCCTGCTGCCGCGTTACAACGCGAAGGCGGGAAGCTACGAGATGGTGGAGATAGGAGACCCGGTCCGGGATCTTCTCCCCGGCCGATATGGTATTCTGGAGCCGCGCCCTGAACTTGACGCCGCCCCGGCGGAATGGGTCAGGCGGGAGTTGCTCTTTGTGGTTCCGGCGGTGGCATGTTCACCGGACGGCGTCCGCCTCGGGCGTGGCGGCGGTTTTTACGACCGGCTGCTGGAAGGAACGAAAATTCCGGCGGTAGCGGTGATTTTTCCATGCCAGCTGGCAGAGCATCTGCCGTCGCTGGCACACGATCGGCCGGTGGGCACGGTGATCGCCGGCGACCGGGTAATCCGCTGCGGCGGAGCTGAAGTGGTGAATACAGGGAGAGTAAGAGGATGATGGCTTACCCCCATCGAAGTTGAAGGGAAAAAGAGAATGGGAACGGTGTTAATGGGCTCAGTGTTGGAAAGCGGACAACCCGCCTGGTCGATGTTTGTTTCGATCGCCTGCATATTCAGCTTCATCGGCTTTGCCGCCGGTATGCTGTTCAATAATTACATCCAGCGCCTGCAGAAGGATTCGGCGCACCGCGACGCGGCGAAAATCCGCAGCGATGCCCAGTCGGAGGCGGAACATCTGCTGCGGGACGCCCGGGTATCGGCGAAGAGCGAAACCATCAAAATGCGCGAGGAGTGCGAACAGGAGTTGAAACTCCGCCGCCGCGAGCAAACCGAAAACGAAAAACGGCTTGCCCAACGCGAATCCCTGCTCGACCGCCGCACTGAGGCGATGGACGCCAAACTCAAAAACATCGAACGTCAGGAAAAAGATATTGAAGTTCTGCGCGAACGACTGAGCAACCGCGAGCAGGAACTCGACAAAAACATCTCCCGCCAGATCGATGAACTTGAACGCATCAGCGGCTTCACCCGCGAAGAGGCGCGGGAGGTGCTGCTCGACAAACTGCAGAACGAAGTTAAAAACGAGTCCGGTCTCCTCGTCCGCAACATCCTTGACGAAGCCCGCGCGCGCAGCGAACGCGAGGCCCGTCGGATTCTCACTTACGCCATCCAGCGTTACGCCTCGGACTGCACCTACGAACGCACCACCGCGACAATTCCGCTGCCCAGCGACGAACTCAAAGGCAGAATCATCGGCCGCGAAGGACGCAACATCCGCGCGATCGAAGCGGCCACCGGAGTGAGTATTCTGATCGACGACACCCCGGAGGCGGTGGTGATCAGTTGCTTCGACCCGGTACGCAAGGAGGTGGCGCGCCAGCTGATGGAGAAGTTGATCAGCGACGGCCGGATCCATCCGACCCGCATCGAAGATCTCGCGAAAAAAATCAGCAAGGAGCTCGACGAGGAGATCTTCCGCGTCGGCGAAGCCGCGGTACTCGAAGCGGGGATTCCCGGAGTTCCTCAGCCGATCATCAAGCTGCTGGGTCGGCTCAAATACCGTTACAGCTTCTCGCAGAATGTGCTTCAGCATTCTCTGGAGACCGCTTATTTCATGGGAATGATCGCCGCCGAACTCGGTCTGGACGAGAAGAAGGCAAAACGCATCGGGCTTTTCCACGACCTCGGCAAGGCGATCGACCACGAGGTCGAGGGTCCGCACGCGCAGATCGGCGCGGATCTTTTGCGCAAGCACAATGAAGCCAAGGATGTGATTCACGCGGTGGCGGCCCACCACGGCGAAATCGAACCGGAATCGCTCTACGACGTGCTCGTCAACGCCTGCGACACCCTCAGCGCCTCACGCCCCGGCGCCCGCAGCGAAACCACCGAACTCTACCTGAAACGCCTCGAACAACTCGAATCGATCGCTCACGAATTCAGCGGCGTCGACTCCTGCTTCGCGCTCCAGGCCGGTCGGGAAATCCGCGTCGTGGTGATGCCGGAAAAAGTTTCCGAAGGCGAAGCGCAGATGCTGGCGCGCGACATCTGTTCGCGAATCGAAAAGGAGATGACCTATCCCGGCCAGATCAAGGTGACGATCATCCGGGAAACCCGTTCGGTTGAATACGCGAAGTAGTCGCGCGGCATGATGACACGGTGGAGTGAGGAAAAATGAACGAACATCCGCGAGTCTGGCTTGAGGTTGATCTCCGGCGGCTGCGCGATAACTTCCGGCGGCTGGCGGCACAGGTCTCCCCCTGCCGGCTGATGGCGGTGGTCAAGGCCGACGCTTACGGCGTCGGAATGAAAGCGGTGGGGCGGGCGTTGCTAGAAGCCGGAGCCGGCATGTTCGGCGTCGCGACTCTCCGGGAAGCGGTAGCTGCGCAGGAGTTCGGCAGGCCGGTTCAGATACTCGGCCAGCTTGACGTCACGGAGATCCCCGGCGCCGTCGACGCCGGAGTGATCATTCCGGTCACCGGCCGGGAATTCGCCGCCGCCGTGGCCGCCGAAGCGAAGAAACAGGGGAAAACCGCCATTTGCGCACTCGCGGTGGATTCCGGAATGGGACGCCTCGGCATGCTGGTACGGAACGCGTTTCCGGAAATAACCGCGATCGCCGACCTGCCCGGAATTGAACTGCGGGGGATATTCAGCCACTTCTCCTGCGCCTCCGCGCCGGATCGCCCCTACACCGCCGGGCAGCTCGAACATTTTACCGCTCTCGTCAACCGGCTGGCCGCTTCCGGAATCACCTTCCCGGATGTTCATATCGGCGCCAGCGGCGCCATTCACTACGTCCCGGAAGCGCGGCGCGCGCCCTTCACGCTCTGCCGGACCGGAATCAATCTCTACGGCTGCGGAGACGGCGCCGATGAACTTGTTCCGGTAACCTCGCTCAAAGCGCGACTGGTGGCAATTCGCCGACTGCCCGCCGGGGCAGGCATCGGTTACGAACGCACCTGCGTGCTCTCCCATGACACCCTCGTCGGAACCGTGGCCGCCGGTTACGCCGACGGTATTCCGCTGGCGCTCTCCAACCGCGGCGAAGTGCTGGTCCGGGGGATGCGCTGTCCGATCCTCGGCCGGGTGTCGATGGATTATACGACGATTGCGCTCGCGGAAGGGAGCGGGGCGGAAGTCGGAGATGAGGTGATCTTTTTCGGGGAATCCTGCGGTCGGACCCTCGCCATCGACGAAGCGGCGCAGCTCAAAGGGACCCATCCGTATGATATTCTCTGTTCGCTCGGGAACCGGGTTGAAAGGATATACCGGCCATGAATGACCGCGACCGCATCTTCCGGCAGATCGCCGCCAACCGCGCCGCCGCTGCAAACCGGGACATCGAACCGGTCGCCGACCGGGTGCGCGCGCTGAAACGTCTGCTTCAGCTGGTGAAAATCCATCGCCGGGAAATCCTCAAGGCACTCCATGACGACCTCGGAAAATCCGACTTCGAGGTGATGGTCTGTGAACTCTATCCGCTGATCGAACTGTTGAAATTCATGATCCGCAAACTGCCCCGGCTTGCCGCACCGAAACGGGCGGGGGTTTCGCTGTTGAATTTTCCGGCACGCGGCCGGGTGGTGCCGGAACCCTACGGGCAGGTGCTGGTGGTCGCCACCTGGAATTATCCGCTGCTGCTGACGCTGGAGCCTCTGATCGGCGCTTATGCCGCCGGGAACCGGGTGGTGGTGAAGTTGTCCAGGCGTTCTGTACAGACGATGCACTTCCTGCGCTGGCTGCTGGAGGAGTGCTTTCACGTGAGCCGGGTGGTGGTGGTCGGCAATGAACTGGATTTCACTGAAATTCTGGCGGAAAAATTCGACTACGTCTTTTACACCGGCAGCGCCACCGGCGGACGCGAGGTGTTGACCGCCTCCGCCCCCAATCTGACCCCGGCGACTCTCGAACTCGGCGGCAAGAGTCCATGCGTGGTTGATGAGGGAGCCTCCCTGCGAATCGCCGCCCGACGGATCGTCTGGGGCAAGTTCACCAATGCCGGGCAGACCTGCGTTGCCCCTGACTACCTGTTGGTACATCGCCGTATTTACGATGCCTTCATGGTCGAACTTTCCCGAGCCATCCGTGATATGTACGGAGATTCGCCGCTCGATTCGCCGGACTACTCGACCATTGTCGACCAACAGGCGTACAACCGCCTGAGCGAACTGGCCACCCACGGCCGGCTCGTCGCCGGCGGCGAAACCCGTGCGGAACGGTTGATGATCTCCCCGACGGTGATCGACCGGCTCGACAACGACGACCCGCTGCTGCACGAGGAAATTTTCGGCCCGCTGCTGCCGGTGGTTGAATTTGCTTCGACCGAGGAACTTTTCATGCTTCTCAAGGGAGAGAACAAGCCGCTTGCGCTCTATTACTTCGGCAACAACCGCGCGGTACGGCGCCGGCTGATCTCCGAAACCAGCAGCGGCGCGGTGGTTTTCAACGACGTGGTGACCCACTTCATCAATCCGGAGATGCCGTTCGGAGGGGTGGGCACCAGCGGCATGGGCGCCTATCACGGCCGGAAAACTTTTGAGACCTTTTCCCACTACAAACCGGTGATGACTCAATGCGGACGGCTGGACTGGCCGTTCCGTTATCCACCTTACGCGAAATGGAAACAACGCCTGCTCGAATGGATGTGCCGATGAACGACGAATATCTGCCGAAAAAGCTGGTAGTGATCTTCTCCGAGGAGCAAATCGCCCGCCGGATTGCTGAACTCGGCCAGGAAATCAGCCGTTTTTACCATCATCGTCCGCTGACGCTGGTGGCGATCGCCAACGGCGGACTTTTTTTCTGCGCCGATCTCGCGCGGGCGATCAAGCTGCCGCTTCAGATTGATGTCATCGCGGCCGGCAGTTACCATAATGACCGCGCCGGCGATGAACTGGTGGTGCGTTCAAAACTGAAACTCGATCCCCGCGGCCGGGATCTGCTGCTGGTTGACGAGGTGCTCGACACCGGCCGGACGCTGCGGATCCTCGCCGAACAGCTGCGGAACCTCGGCGCCGCAAGCGTCCGCACCGTGGTGGCGGTTGAAAAAAGCCGCGAACGCCCCGACGGACTGGCCGGAGCCGACTGGCGCGGCTTCCTGGCTCCCGACCGCTATCTGGTCGGCTATGGACTGGATTCGCGCGAGCGATTCCGGAACCTCCCCTGCATTGCGATGCTTCCAGAAGAGCTTCGCTGAACGCCCTGCTGCGGTAAGCCCGGAACTCAACTCGACCGGCAAACCTGCTGCGGTAAGCCCGGAACTCAACTCGACCGGCAAACCTCCGCGGCCGGTCCGGTGGTCTTGTCCCGACGCATCCCCGTCCGGGCATGGCTCATAACCGGCCGGCAGGTTCAAAACGGTTTGCTCATCCGGTATTCGACCTGAAGGCGCTTCATATCCTCGATGGCGATCATGCCGGCTCCGTAAAGTTCTTCCAGCGCCTTTTCAAGCGTAACCATGCCATCCTTGGCGGAAGTTTCCATCACCGACGGCAGCTGATGGGTCTTGCCTTCGCGGATCACCGACTGCACCGGCGGGGTTCCGATCATCAATTCAAAGGCCGCCACCCGACCCTTGCCGTCAACCCGCGGCAGCAGCCGCTGGGAAACCACCGCGAGGATCACCGCCGACAGCTGCGCCCGGATTTGATTCTGATGCGCCTGCGGAAATGAGTCGATAATACGGTCGATCGTCTGCGGAGCGCTGTTGGTGTGGACCGTAGCAAACACCAGATGGCCGGTTTCGGCGGCGGTGAGCGCCGCCGCCATGGTGTCGACATCCCGCATCTCGCCGACCATAATCACATCGGGAGCCTGGCGCAACGCGTACTTCAGCGCGGTCGCAAAACTCATGGTATCAGAGTGAAGTTCGCGTTGTTCGATCAGGGATTCAATGTTTTCATGCACATATTCGATCGGATCCTCGATCGTGATGATGTGGCTGCTGCGATGCCGGTTGATCTGATCGATCAGACAGGCGAGCGTCGTCGATTTTCCGCTGCCGGTCGGACCGGTCACCAGAATCAGTCCCTGCTGTTTTCCGGTCAGTTCGAGCAGCCGCGGCGGCAGCCCCAGCTCCTCCGGGGGCGGAATCCGGTTGGCGACGACGCGGGCGACTACGCCGATTGTTCCGCGCTGATAAAAGCCGTTGATCCGGAAACGATGGGGCTTCGGCGGCTCTTCCTCGCTTTCCTTTCGGGATTTCTTCTTTGAAGACTCCAGGGTGGTGGACAATGCGAAATCAAGTTCCCGCTTCTCCTCGAATTCCACCCGCTGATGCGGCGTTATCACGCTGAAAAGCAACCGCTGAACATCACCGGAGGAGAGCGGCGGCAGATCGAGCGCCCGCAGCACTCCGTTGATCCGGAGTGTCGGCGCCGCGTTGACCGAGAGCATGAGATCGCTGGCTCCGAGCTTCATCGCACTGTACAACAGATTGCGCATATCGACGAAATGGCCATCCTCGAAATCAAGGTGATCTCCGTAATGGTTGCGAAAGGCATCGACACCGCCTTCCATTCCCTTGACCAGCAGATCAAATTCGTCGATGCTGTCGACCGCGGCCCGGGCATCCTTCAGCGCCACCAGCCCGGAACGGTACATCCGGAAGATCGCCCGGTTGAAGGTAACCATCCCGTCTTCAGACCCCCGGCGCAGCAAATCCTCCACACCGGCGTAATCGCGGCGTTCGATAAAATTGCGCACCGAGGGGGTGCCGATCAGCACCTCCACAGCCGGAATCATTCCGGTACCGTCACTGCGCGGCAACAGACGCTGGGAGAACACCGCCAGCAGCGACATTCCGAGATCGATCGCCACCTGTTCGCGGCGATGTTCCGGGAACTGATTGATCATGCGTTCGACCGACTGAACGGCATCAGCGGTATGCATGGTCGCAATCACCAGATGGCCGGTGAGCGCGGCACTGAGGGTCACACTCATGGTTTCGGCGTCCCGCATTTCGCCGACGACGATCACATCAGGATTTTCCCGCAGCGCACTGCGCAGCGCCTCTTCAAAACTGTCGGTGTCGCGGTCGAGCTGACGCTGGTTGACCATGCTGCGGAGATTGCTGTGAATGAACTCAACCGGATCCTCGATGGTGATGATATGACGCGAAAAATTCCGGTTGATGTGGTTGACCATCGCCGCCAGGGTCGTCGATTTGCCGCTGCCGGTGGAACCCGTCACCAGAATAATCCCGCGCGGGCTTTCGGAAACCTGCTGGATCACCGGCGGCAGATTCAGCTTGTCAAAGAAGAGATCTCCTCCCGCGCTCAGCGGACGAACCGCCAGAGCCGGACCGTTGACGGTGGAGAAGAAGTTCAGCCGGAACCGTTCTCCGGGCAGCGGGGAGTAGGCGGCATCGCAGCTGCCCGAACGCAGATAATCATCTTCGCCGGAACTGTTGACGATGCTCTTGCGGAAAGCGTCGATCTCCGCGGCCGATACCGGCGGCACCGGAAGCGGCGCCAGCGTGCCGCCGCTTCGCTGCATCGGCGTCAAACCGGCGGTTATAAACAAATCCGACGCATTGGCGCGCCGCGCTCCCCGAAGCAGATTTTCAATCGTGTTGCTCATCTGTCGCACCGATACTTTGAATGCTTTGTATCCGCTTATCGATCAATCTGATTTGAACCGGTTCATAGAATCTGACCCGCCGGATTTCCTTTTGAAGCCGGGGAATTATTCCCGCCGGGTTGCCGCTGTCCCGGTAGAGATCGGCACAACGCATCAGCAGCATGAAGTTATCCTTACCGGGGTGACGACCGGGTGCCTGGAAATAACGTTCGGCGATCTCCAGCGCCTCGACCGGACGGTTGAAGCGGTCGCAGTAGAGTTCAAACCGCATCATTGCGACCTCGGGGAACTCCGGATATTCCTCGGACAGCCGGGCAAGTTCAGCGTCAGCCCCGGCGAGATCGCCGCCGGCGAGCATCCCCGCCGCCAGCGACAATACCGGGGGAGCCTTCGCCAGCATCTCCCGCGGCGCCAGCAGCGCGTCGATGAAACGGTCGGCCACACTGCATATATAAATCCGCCAGACCAGGAAACCGATGATGTTGCCGCAGACCAGCACCGCAATGGCGAATGTGGTGGCGGCGACCGGCCCGCTTCCGGTGGCGAGCGCATCCCGGAAAACGTACAGAAACAACAATACCAGCCCGATGATGATCAGGTTGTTCAGAATGAATACAAGTCGGTGGGCAAATAATCTTACGCCGATTCCCATTGTCGAAGTTCAAATCCCTTTGGTTGAGGAAAATCATGCCGGGTCACTATAAATTATCATCCTGCCCGGTAAATTTCAAGCGGGATTACGCTTCGACGTCAGAATTGTTTCCACCTGCCGGAACTTGAAAAAGCTTCCGCCCGGATGTATGGTATTAAATAATTTAACTATTCAATCGTTTATTGAAGTGTGCAACCGGCAGTGGATGATCCACTGGGCGGGAAGCGCCGGGAGGGTTGGCAGTGAGCGGTAAAGCATTGGCGGCGGCGGCGAACTTTTATGAAAACGAACGGCAATTTCAGCTCGGCATGCTGCCGACTGAACAATCCAATCCGTTGACCTCCGGCCTCGACCGGGTCTTCGCCTCCTCGACGACGGACGGGGTGCGCATGCTGCAGCGTGTCGACCGCGAAGTGCTCAAACGGTTTCGCGAAGTGGTGGTTTCGGATGAGTTCCGCACCCTCGTCGAAACCGTGACGCAGACGGTGCGCGAAGGAGGCCGGGTGGTATTCTCCGGCTGCGGCGCGACCGGACGTCTGAGCATCCTGCTGGAGAGCATGTGGCACGCGGCCTGTGCCCGCGACCAGCGGACAACCGGATATGCCGACCGCGTAGCGAGCATCATGACCGGCGGGGATTTTGCGCTGGTGCGTTCGGTCGAATCTTTCGAGGACTTCGCCCGGTTCGGACGGCAGCAGGTCTGCGAACTTGATCTCGGCCGGGAAGATGTGCTCGTCGCCATCACCGAAGGCGGAGAAACCTCCTCGGTGCTCGGCACAGTGGATGAAGCGCTCGATCGCGGGGCCAAGGTATTTCTGCTTTTCAACAATCCGGCCGAAGTACTCTGCAAATACATCGAACGTTCGCGGCGGGCAATCACCGATCCGCGAGTCACCGTGCTCGACCTTTTCTGCGGACCGATGGCGCTGGCCGGTTCGACCCGGATGCAGGCGACGACCGCCGAACAGCTGGTCGCAGGAGCGGCACTGGAATTGACCATCGCCGCGCTGCTCGGCAGACCGGGCGGAGATTTCGCCGCCGGTTTTGAACAGGTGCTCGAACTGCTCGAAAATGGCGCTCCGGCCATCGCCGGATATATCGAATTTGAGGAAAAAATCTACCGCGGCCACGGCAAAATCACCTATTTCGCCGACGAATATCTGCTCGATATCTTCACGGACACCACCGAGCGCTCACCTACTTTCATGCTGCCGCCGTTCCGTCCCCACGACGATACCACCTCCCCGGCGCCGTGGGCATTTGTCAAGAACCCCCGCTTCCCGACCGCGGAGGTCTGGAACCGGTCGCTGCGGCGTCCGCTGCGCTGTCTGGAATGGGGAGCGGACGACTATCGCAGGATGAACGCCCCGGAGAGGCTGATCGAATCCCCGCCGCGCCTGCGCGCCGAAGAACTGAAAAAAATTGAGATCGGTTCGGAACCGTGCCCGGAACGCTGCACCGCCGCCGACGCGGCCGTGCTCTTTTACTGCGGGGAACCGGAACGGGAACTTGCCGACGCGTTCCTCCGCTTTGCAGCGGGTTGCGGAGAGAAAAAGCGCCTCGCCCTCTCGGCTCCCGGAGATTTTTCCATTCCGGGAGAAATCCCCGATTCACCGCTGCGACTGATGCGCCATCTCGCGGTGAAACTCCTTTTCAACACCATCTCCACCGGCGTCATGGTGCGCCTGGGCCGGGTTACCGGCAACTGGATGAGTTTCGTCAGCGTCTCCAACAAGAAGCTGATCGACCGGGGAATCCGGCTGATCGCCGAACTCGGTCGGATTCCCTACCGCGAAAGCTGCGACCGTTTCTTCACCGCCGTTGAGGAGATTGAAAAACTCCGTCGTCCCGGCGAAGAACCACCGCCGGTGGTTCAGTACGTGCTGGCCCGGCTGGAAGCGGAACGAAAACCGGAACAGCAGCCATGAGATTATGGTTTAAGATTTTGCTGTTCGGTCTGGCGACGCTGTTTGTCGAACTGGCGCTCGCGGAATCTTTCGTAGTCGTGCTGGCCCGCACCACCACCTGGTGGCCGGCCACCGATACTCATTCGCTGCTGCTCCGGCTGGCGCCGCTGCTCGCGCCGCTGCTGCTGGCCACCACCGCCATGATGCGGCTGTCGATGATTGTCTCTTTCAAGCTGCCCTGGCTGTATCTGCTCTCACCGCCGGTGGCGGCACTCGGCTGCATCGCCTCGCTGAACCTCTCCGGGACGCTATTTGGAGTCATCACGGGAGTGGCCGATATTCTGTTGATGATTCTGCTGATGTACGTGGATGTTTTCGCAATTTTCTACCGCCCGGACCAAGGAGAGCAAATATGAACGATTTCCACCCGGTTTCAATTCCCACCCCCGGCAAACGCTGGCCCGCACTGCTGCTGGTTCTCTTCCTGCTGGAGACCATCCTGCTGGCAATTCACCCCTTCAACCGCGACGTCTGGCTCGCGGAAAACCTCACCGCGTTGATTCCGGCGGCGGCGCTCGTGCTGCTCTATTGTTTCAGGGTGCGTTTTTCCGACACCGCCTATACCCTGATGGCGTTGTGGTTTCTGCTGCACATGATCGGGGGACACTACACCTTCGAACGGGTTCCCTTTGACTGGATCACCGACCTCTTCGGCTTCACCCGCAACAACTTCGACCGGGTGTGTCACTTCCTGGTCGGCACCTTCGCCTTCGCCGCGCTCGAGTTCAGCGACCGTCACCGGATTATCCGCGGTCGTTTCGCCGCCGGTTTTCTGGTGGTGATGGCGGTATTCGGATTCGCGGCGATATTCGAACTCATCGAGTGGCTGTACGCGGAAATTTCCAACCCGACCGCCGGCGCGGCGTTCCTCGGTTCGCAGGGAGATCCCTGGGATGCGCAGAAGGATATGCTTTCCGACGGACTCGGCGCCATCTGCTGCACGTTGCTCTACGCATGGCTGCGCTGGCGGCCGCGGGAAAACCGGAACCACTCCGAAGCCTGACCGCTGCCCCCGCCGCGCCGCCCCGTTCCGCCCGGATCAAAGCACTTCAGCCGGGAGTTCAGTTCCGCTTCCGGAACCCCGGCCCACCATAATGCGGACGCCGCGCCGCCCCGTTCCGGCCGGATCAAAGCGCTTCAGCCGGGAGTTCAGTTCCGCTTCCGGAACCCCGGTTCACCTCTTGCGCATCGCCCGCCGCATCGCCATGTCGGCTTCGCGGTCGCGCAGGGTCTCCCGCTGGTCGCCGTGAGTCTTACCCTGCGCATAGGCGAGCTCCAACTTGATCAGACCGCCTTTCAGGTACATGCGCAGTGGCACCAGCGTGCCGCCACGCGTATTCAGCTTCACCGCCAGCTTCAATATCTCCTTTTTGTGGAGCAGCAGCCGACGTTCGCGGCGCACCTGATGGTTGAACCGGTTCCCGAAACCGTAGGCGGCGATATGGACATTCAATAAAATCGCCTGCCCGTTGATAATGCGGATGTAACCGTCATTCAGCTGAATTGCGCGGGCGCGGCAGCTCTTGACCTCGGTTCCGGTCAGATCAATGCCGGCTTCGAAACGTTCGACGATGTGATAATCGTGAAACGCCTTCTTATTGGTGGCCAGCACCGGATCGTTTTCGGTCTTGGCGCCCATGAGCTTATTCCGATTCCCGCATGAATCTGCCGGCACGCTCAACACAGCTGTTGTAGCGCGGAGTGTTTCCAGGAGTAAGCGTGGCCTGGAACTTCTCCAGCAGCGCGGTCTGTTCGGCCGAGAGCTTCACCGGGGTCTCCACCACCGTGCGCACCAGCAGATCGCCCCGCCCGCCGCCGCGCAGCGACGGAGCTCCCTTGCCCTTTACCCGCAGAGTGGTGCCACTCTGCGTTCCCGCCGGAATACGCATTTTCGTACGTCCGGTGATGGTCGGCACTTCGACAACGCCGCCCGCCGCGGCGACCGCGAAGGAGATCGGCAGTTCGCAGAGCAGATCATTGCCTTCGCGGCTGAACACCGAACTCGGACGCACGTGGATCACCACATAGAGATCCCCCGGACGACCACCCCGCAATCCGGCGCTTCCGCGCCCCGCGACCCGCAGCTGCGAACCGGTATCGACGCCGGGGTTGATCCGCAACGGGAAACTTTCCCGCACCCGCACCCGTCCCTGTCCACGACATTTGCGGCACGGCTTCTCGATCAGCTGTCCGGTACCGCCACAACTCGAACACGGCTGCCGGATACTGAAAAATCCCTGCGAAACCGTCTGGGCTCCGCTGCCGCCGCAACGCGGACAGGTCTTCCTGCCCGTACCGGGTTCACAACCGGAACCACCGCAGGCGTCGCAACTTACTATCCGGTTGATTGTAATCTGCTTTTCCGCACCGTACATCGCGTCTTCGAAGTCGATTTCCAGATCGTAACGCATGTCGTCGCCGGGAATCGGCGCGTTGGGATCGGCATGACGACGACCACCGCCGCCGCCGAAGAGATCTTCAAATGAAAAACCGCCGCCACCGCCGCCAAAAAACTGACTGAAAATGTCCTGCGCATGACGGAAATCCGCTCCGCCACCGCCGCCCCCTCGCTGGCTGCTGGTATAGGCTTCATGACCGAACTGATCATATTGACGACGCTTCTCCGGATCACTGAGCACCTCGTAGGCGAGCGAAACCTCCTTGAATTTCTCTTCCGCCTCCTTGTTGCCGGGATTCTTGTCCGGATGGTACTTGATTGCCAGTTTGCGGTAAGCCTTTTTCAAATCTTCAGCGGAGACATTGCGGTCCACACCGAGTACCTGGTAATAATCCTGAGCCATAAGCGCTTACTCCCCTTCTCCGGAGCCGGGCGTTTCCGTCGCGGCCGCCTCTCCGGCCTTCCCGGACGAAACCACCACCCGCGCCGGACGGAGCAGCCGGTCGCCGAGCATGAACCCGCTCGACCACTCCCGGATCACCTCTCCTTCGGGCACCGTGTCGGAATCCTCGTTGGCCACCGCCTCCTGACGTTCCGGATCGAACTTCGCTCCGACCGATTCGAGCTTTCTGACCCCGAGTTCGTCGAAGGTCTTGAAGAACTGCTGAATTATCATCTTCAACCCCTGCCGGATCGATTCGATGTTGTCGGATTTCTCGGCGGCATTCTCCGCCATCGAGAGGAAATCAAAAACATTCAGAAACGGAGAGAGAGTTCCGGAAACCGCATTGAGACGGGTTTCGGCGAGATCCCGCGAAACCCGCTTGCGGTAGTTCTGGTATTCGGCCTGAAGATAGATGTACTTCTGCTGCAGCGCCTGGAGTTCAGCCGCCATCTTTTCGATCTCCGCGTTGGCCGTCTCCGCACCGGCACTCTCCGCTTCCGGAACAACCTCGCCGTCGGAGTGAACCTCCTCAACCGTCGGGATCTTTTCCGTAATTGCTTCCTCGTCCGCAGCCACCCCGGCGTCGAGCGGCGGACGCTTTTCCTCCCCGGCGGCGGAAGCCTCGCCACCGGAGGATTTCTTGAACTTTTTCATATCGTAAAAACTCCTTCTTCTTAATATCAGTAAATTATTAATATATATCTGAAGTGTAAAAAATCAATAGGCCGCACCCTGCGAAAAACCCGATAAAACCATCGGTTTTCGCGAGGTGCGGCCCGCCGTCACCGGCGATCAGCGCCGCCGGCAACTATCCCGGATAATCAGAGCGCTTTCACCCCCGCATCGATCGCCTTGCGGATCGATTCAAAGGCGGCCTGATTTTCCAGTTGTTCGAGCGTGTTGACCGCGTTGGTGAAACGCGTGCGCTCCACCACCTGGTCGCCAACGGTCACGCAGATCGTGCCGTCGCTCTCGGGACGGGAACTGAACGCCGCGTCAATATCCACCCGGTCGGCATACCCGTTCTCCTTCACATACTGGCTGATCATCCCGAGCAGAAGCTGTCCGGGGCAATCCGGCTGCTTGGCGCAGATGGTGACCGTAATCGGCAGCCGTTTCGCCGTCGTCCCGCGCATTACCGGAATCTTCGCGTCGAAAATCTGACTGCGGTTCTGATAGATCGTATGCAGCATCTCGTGAGCGCGATGCGATCCGGGAGCACCGCCGAGATGTTCCTCATAGCAGCGCGCCACCAGATAGTTGTCCTGCGACTTCTGAACCTGATGGGTCTTGTCGGCATTGTACAGCCCCTGCTGGCGCTGACGACGGATTGAATCAGTAACCCCGATCGGCTGGCCGCCGCCGGAAATACAACCACCCGGACACGCCATCACCTCCACGAAATGATAGTTCGCCCGACCGGCGCGAATATCATTGAGCAGTTTCTTGGTGTTGGCCAGACCGTGCACAACCGCGACCCGGATCTCGTTGCCGCCGAGGTTGAGCGTCGCCTCCTTGAGGTGATCCATCCCGCGAACCGCCTTGAAATCCACCGATTCAAGCGGCTTCTTCTCGATTTTTTCGGCCGCATAACGCAGCGCCGCTTCCATCACGCCGCCGCTGGTTCCAAAGATCACACCGGCGCCGGTGGCAAAGCCCATCGGCATATCGAAGGCTTCAGGTTCGAGTTCGGCGAGGTTGATTCCCAGCGAGGAGATCATCCGCGCCACTTCGCTGGTGGTGATCACGATATCGACGTCGTTCTTGCCGTCGTGACGGTACTTCGGCAGCTGCGCCTCGAACTTCTTGGCGGTGCAGGGCATGATCGACACCACCACCAGATCTTCGCGCTTGCAGCCGAGCTGAGCGGGCAGCACCTCCTTGGCCACCGAACCGAACATCCCCTGCGGCGAACGGCAGCTCGAGAGATTCGGCAGCAATTCCGGGAAGTAGATCTCGGCGTACTTCACCCACGCCGGGCAGCAACTCGTGAACATCGGCAGCTTGCCATTGTTGGAGAAGCGGTCGATGAACTCCGTTGCTTCCTCAAAAATCGTCATATCGGCGGTAAAACTGGTGTCGTAAATGTGCTTGAAACCCATCAACCGCAACGCCGCCACCAGCTTGCCGGCCACGTTCTCGCCAGGCTTGGCGCCGAAGTAATCGCCGAGCGCGACCCGCACCGCCGGCGCCACCTGCACCACCACCGTCTTGGATTTGTCATAGAGCGCCTCCCAGACCCGGTTGCGATCCTGCTTGACCGTCAGCGCGCCGGTCGGGCAGACCGCCACACACTGACCGCAGTTCACGCATTCCACCTTGCCGAGGTCGGCGTCAAACGCGGGAGCGACCTTCGCATGCGAACCGCGCTTCGAGAAGTCGATCGCCCCGATCCCCTGAATTTCCGCACAAACGCGCACACAGTCGCCGCAGAGCACGCACTTGTTGGGATCACGCTGAATCGACGGACTCGAACAGTCAATCGGTTCCTTCTTCTCCAGACGCTTGTAGCGAATCGTCTCAACCCCGAGCTTACGCGCCAGCGACTGAAGCGTGCAATCACTGCTGCGCACACAGGTCGGGCAGTCGGTGTCGTGATTGGCAAGCAGCAACTCCACGCTGATCTTGCGCATCGCCCGGATCTCCTTGGTGTCGGTGTGCACCACCATCCCCGGCGCCGGCGCGGTCGAACACGCCGCCATGATTCCCTTGCCCTCGACCAGTACCAGACAGAGGCGGCACGCCCCGTAGATACTCAGTTCCGAATGATAACAGAATGTCGGGATCTCAATTCCCGCCTTGCGAATCACCTCCAGCAGATTGCGCTCGTCGGTGAATTCGACTTCACAACCGTTTACGGTAAGAACCTTCTTATTTTCCATGGCTGAAATAACCTCCGTACCGATGAATTAGATGCCGCTGATGGCGTTGAAACGGCAGGCCGCCTTGCAGGCGCCGCACTTGATGCACTTCTCGGCATCGATCACATGCGCTTCCCGAACCTTGCCGGTGATGGCGCCGACCGGACACTTGCGGGCACAGGCGGTACATCCCTTGCACTTGTCCGGATCGATCACCGGACGGGCGAGCGCCTTGCATTCGCCGGTGGGGCAGATCTTCTTGAACACATGCGCTTCGTACTCCTCGCGGAAGTAACGCAGCGTCGAAAGAACCGGATTCGGAGCGGTTTTACCGAGACCGCAGAGCGACCCGAGCTGAACCGCCTTCGCAGTCTCCTCGAGCAGCGTCAACGTTTCGGCGGTCGCCGTGCCGTGAGCGATATCGTCGAGCAACGCCAGCATCTGTTTGGTGCCTTCCCGGCACGGCACGCACTTGCCGCAGGATTCATTCTGAGTGAAACGCATGAAGAAACGCGCCACGCTGACCATGCAGGTCTGCTTGTTCATCACCACCAGACCGCCGGAACCAACCATCGCCCCGACGCTCTTGAGTGAATCAAAATCCATCGGCAGATCGAGCATTTCCGGAGTAAGACAGCCGCCGGAGGGTCCGCCGATCTGCACCGCCTTGAAATCCTCACCCGTCACTTTACCGGAATTGTCGGTAACGCCGCCGCCGATGTTGTAGACGATTTCCCGCAGCGTCGAACCAAAGGGGACTTCAATCAGTCCGGTGTTGGCGACATGTCCGGTCAGCGCGAAGGTCTTGGTACCGGGCGACTTCTCGGTGCCGACCGAACTGTACTTGGCCGCACCTTCCCGCATGATGAAAGGCACCGAAGCGAGGGTTTCGACGTTGTTGATCACCGTCGGTTTGCCGTAAAGGCCGTGCTGAGCCGGGAACGGCGGCTTGGGCATCGGCATCCCGCGCTTGCCTTCAACGGAAGCGATCAACGCCGTCTCTTCGCCGCAGACAAAAGCGCCCGCGCCTTCCATTACCCGGATGCGGAAGTTGAAACCACTGCCGAAAATATTGTCACCGAGCAGTCCGTAACGCTCCGCGTTTTCAATCGCCGCCCGCATACGCTTGACCGCCAGCGGATATTCGGCCCGGACGTAGACAACGCCCTCGTCGGCGCCGATCGCCCGACCGGCGATCATCATGCCTTCGAGCACCGCGTGGGGGTTACCCTCCATCACCGAACGATCCATGAATGCTCCGGGATCGCCCTCGTCACCGTTGCAGATCACGTACTTCTTGGGGCCGGGCGAGGCGAGCGTGAACTTCCATTTGAGACCGGTCGGGAAGCCGCCGCCGCCGCGGCCGCGGAGACCGGCGTCGATCATCGTCTGGCAGACTTGTTCGGAGGTGCATTCGGTCACCGCCTTGCGGGCGCCGAAGTAACCGCCCCGGGCGATATACTCCTCGACATTGTCCGGTTCGATCACACAATCTTTGAGCACCACCCGCGACTGACGGGTGTAGAACGGAATTTCATTCTCATGCCGGCAGCGCTGGGAGGTCGCAGGGTCGACGTAAACCAGCCGATCGACAATCTCACCGCCGAGAATGGTGACGTTGACGATTTCCGCGGCATCCTTGGCCTTGACGTGGCAGTAGAAAATACCTTCGGGCTCGATACGAACCAGCGGTCCCATCTGGCAGAACCCCTGGCAACCGCTCTTGGAAATGTAGGTCCCCTCGAACGGATGCTCGATCTCGCCGCCGAGTTCGACCTCAACCGGCTCGCCGACCTTTTTGAGCTCCTCGACCAGCGCATCGCGCAACTCCATCGAACCGTTGGCGATACAACCGGTTCCGCCGCAGATGATGATCCGGCGCTTGAGTTTGGATACGGATTTGGAATAGTGCTCGGCAATCTGCTCGAGTGTGAGATTGATTTTGTTCTCGTCCATACTTGATAAAATCCTTAAATATTCAAGGTCATGATCAATTGTTCGCGTTCTTCTCCGCGGCGATGATTTCATCGATCAGCTCTCCGGCTTTTTCGGGAGTGACCTGACCGTGAACCACATCGTCGAGCACCATCACCGGCGCCAGACCACAGGCGCCGAGGCAGCTCACCAGTTCAACGGTGAAGAGCAGATCGTCGGTGGTGCGTTTCTCATCGTTGAGGTCGAGCTTCTCATAGAGCATATTCAGAATGCCGTGCGACTTCTTCACATGGCAGGCGGTGCCGTCGCAGAGACGGATGATGTGCTTGCCCTTCGGATCAAGCGAAAAATGCGCGTAAAAGGTCGCCACGCCGTAAACGTGCGAAACCGGGACGTCAAGCGAGGTCGCAACGTAGCTGATAATGTCGCGGGAGAGATATTTGTAGACCTCCTGCACCTCCTGAAGAATCGGAATCAGCCGCGAAGGATCGTGGTTGTTCTTTTCAAGAATCGCATTCACGGCGCCGAGGTGCCGTATCATTTCCTGGGTTTTTTCGATGGTCTGCTGCATCTTCTGTTTTACACTCCTGGTGTTGTCAACGCGTTGCGCGTCCTTTAATGTCCTCAAACATATTTTATATTGACTTTTTTAAGAAAATTGTGCTCAAGAATTCCGGCCAACCGTTTGACGATATTGCGGCGCAGTTCGAGATCCTGCGGCAGTCGGGGATCCTGGTGCGCCTCGTTGATCCGGGTGCCGACCAGTATTTCGATGATATCGTTGCGCAGCATCATCGCCGCCAGCTTCCCCGCCGGGTTGTCATGGCGCGTACCGTCATGTTCCTCCAGGTACTGCGCAGTCTTGGTCAGCGTGAAAATTCCTTCGGTAACCAGATCGATGCCTTCCATCTTCGACTCCGGAGGCATTTCGGAATTGAAGGATTTGAGATCCATCACCAGTTCCCGGCGCAGTTCGCGGGAGATGATCTCGGCGGTGGTTCCGCCGCTGATCACCTTTTCCCCCTTGAATCCGGCGACAATCTCCGCACATTCGACGTCGCGTTTGCGGTCGTACGGGGGACCGGTAAAGAGCAGCATCCGCCGCGGATGGCGGAAGTGAAGCGCCGCACAGGTCATATCATCTTTATTCAGTCGTTGCGGTTCCTTGTGGCGGGCTTCGGCGATGATCTCTTCGCAGAGGTCACAGGAGGAGACGCCGGGATTGGCAGCAAGATAACGGCGGATAAATTCCGCACACTGAGGTTCGCGCCAGCCGAGCGGCCACTCCGCGGATCCCAACCCCGCCTGGCTGATGCCGTCGGAAAAGAAGATCAGCCGGTCGTCGGCCGCAGTTTCAAAGTGGTATACCCGCAGCTTGCGGTCATGCCATTTGGGAGATTCCATCTCCTCGTAGGGAATTTTGAGTTCGACGCCGCCGCGGAAGAGCAGAAAACTCGGGTTGCCCATTTCGATCACCCGGGTGGGACGTCCGATCTCGGCGTTGACGATTGTGAAGGTCGCGTAACTGATTTTCCGTACCTGACAGATCGGGAGTGCTCCCATCATGATTTCGGCGGCGTGAATAATCCGTTCGGCATCCTCACTGGCGAAACGCAACGCCATCGTCGCGGTCATCGACGCGAGAATATTGGCTTTGACGCCGCTGCCGAGGCCGTCGGAGAGCACTGCGATGATCCGGTCGTCGCCTTCGGACTTCCGGAACTTGAACGCATCGCCGCAGATATTCTCGCCATGCTTGCAGCGCTGGCTGAACCCGAGGTCGATAAACAGATCCTTGTCGCTGGCGGACATCTTGCTCACCCCTGATGGCCGCCTTCCTGATCGGCGTAATCCTCGGCGATCGAACGCAACAGAATTTCAGTGTCGGCCATGTGTTCACCGAGCTTACAGGCGATATCCTGAACGGTGGCGAGGTTCTTGGAGATCACCTCCCTGGCCCGTTCGGCGATCTGTTCGCGCCGGAACTCCGTGCTGGTCACGTCGAAGAGCATCGCTCCCACCACCTGGCCGGGATCGATATTGAAGATGTTGATGCTCAGCAGCCGCTTATCGACCCGGAACATATCCCGTTTGAGTTCGCGGCCGGTGCGCAGCACCTCGTCGAAGAGTTCGTAAAACGGCACCAGCTTCTCAAGCATCGCTCCTGCCATTCCCGGCGCCGCATCAAAGACCTCCAGTGCGTCCCGTCCTGCGAGTTCGGCAAAGCGGCGATTGCATTCGATCAGCCGCAGCTGCCGATCGACGATCACCACCGCGGCCGGAATGCAGCGCAGAATCGCGTTGGACTTCTTCTGCGCCAGCTTGCGCAGATAGGAGACGCACATATTCGGTTCGGCCTTGCCGGCGAGCAGCGCCCGGGCGAAATTGGTGCAGGTATCGTAACCGCAGCCGCCGCAATTGAGTTCATCCTCGGGCCGGGTTTTCCCGACCGAACGCAGCGCCTGCTTGATCTCCTGCAACCCCGCCGGCGACGGCGGTACCGGCGCCGGTTTATAGCTGGCGGCGATATCCGGACCACCGCGCTCGGGCAGCGCCTCCTGAAGCGTACTGTTGCGGATGATCCGGAGCCGTTCGAGCAGTCCCGGCGAACAATGTTCCGTACCGGGTCCGTGGACGCAGCCGCCGACACAGGCGAGCGTCTCAATGAACACCGGCTCGCGAACATCTCCGGGATGCAGCCCGTCAAGCGCCTGACGCAGCGCCGGAATACCTGACAACGTCGAAAAATTTATGTGACCGCAGCCACCATGGTTGCGGATGGTGTCAATCATCCCCCCCTCAATCGGATAACGCGCCCCTTCCTCCGCCGGATCGGGCACGAATTTGTCCTCGGGACCGGGATCCAGGCTCCACGGATCAATGCCGTTTTCCTTGAAAAGCGCACGCAGCCGCGGAAAAAGCATCGCCAGATTGATCAATTCCGGGTGGCGGTCGGCTTCGTTCTTCTTGCCGATGCACGGTCCGATGAAGATCACCTTGATCTCCGAACCGTAACGTTCACGCAGAAACTTCGCATGGCTCAACGCCGGCGACAGCACCGGCGAAATCGACTCGGAAAATTCCGGCAGATATTTGCGGATCATGTCCACCGCCACCGGACAGGCGCTGGAGATCATCACTCCACGCTTCATCGGCCGCAGCAGTCTGGCCACCTCCTCCGAAACGATCTCCGCCCCCAGCGCGGTTTCGCTGACCGCGGTGAAACCGATGCGGCGCAGCGCGGCAGCCATCTTGGCGGCGGGCAATCCCTTGAATTCATTGACCCACGACGGCGCCAGCGAAGCGTATACCGGGGCGTCGCCGCCGAGCAGTTGCCGTACCCGTCCCATGTCGTCCCGGACCTTTTTCGCATGCGCCGGACAAACCTCGACGCAATGTCCGCAGGCGATGCACAGCTCCGGAATCACGGTTGCATGGCCGCCTTCGACCTTGATTGCCTTCACGGGGCAGTGACGAACGCATTTGAAGCAGTCCTGACACTCGGCGTCGGCAGTGAATATCGGATAACTGTGATTCATGATTCAGTCACTTTTCGATTCCGAATTTTTCGTTCAACAAATCAATCAGCGCCTCCTTCTCCATCCGGTGATAGGAGACGCCGTCAATAATCAGGTTCGGTCCCTCGGCGCACTTGCCGGTGCAGCAACTCCCGGCAAGACGCACCGAAGCCTCCAGCCCGTTTTCCCGCAGAAAATCCTCGATTATCCGCAAATTCACTTCGTTCCCGCGCGCGAAACAGCTGCTTCCCATGCAAATAACTATCTCAGTCGCCATCATCCACGCCCTCCGTGGTTTCGGGGTCATCGCCGCGACCGGCGCGGGCAAGCTTCACCGAAAGCATCGCGAAACCGCCGGCAATGACTTCGCGCTGGACTACCACATCGTCCGGCACGCTCAAACAGACATTCGCAAAGTTCCAGAACGCCTTGACGCCACAGGCGACCAATTCGTCCGCCACCATCTGCGCGCAGTTTCCCGACACGCAGATTATCGCCAGATCCGGGGTGTGCGGCGCCAGCACTCTGGACATCATCCGCACATCAAGGACCTCGTGACCGTGAATAATCGTGCCGATCTTGTGCGGCGCCGAATCAAACACGCTGGTTATCACCAGTCCGTACTCGGCAAATTCCTCATATCCGAGTATCGCGCTGCCGAGCGAACCGGCGCCGACCAGACACGCTTCGCGTTTGACGTTCCAGCCGAGGAAACGGCGAATCGCGTCGAGCAGTTCGTCAACCCGGTATCCGACCCCGGGCTGGCCGGTTACGTCGGTCAATTCAAAATCCTTGCGGACGATTATCGGATCGAGGCTTACATACTCCGCCAGCCTGGTGGCCGAAGCGTACACCTCACCGTTGGCGCGCATCAGCATCAGCTTATGCAGATAGGTGGGCATCCGCCGTATCGACGGAGACTTCTGCAACTTCAAACGCCCCATTTCGCCCCCCGGATTACAGATCTGTAACAGATAGATATTTTTATATCAATAATATAGTACACGGTCAGCTTTTTTTCAATCCGGAAAACAAAAAAATCTTGTCCCTGCGAAGTGATGATTTTCCCGATTCGGGGGGTGGAATTTTCCGCACCGAGGCGATATCTTAAAACAGAGACGGGATTTTCGTCCCGCCGGTAAATCAACTGCCAGTCCGCGCCGCCGGAAATCATCCGCCGGCAGGGAAAAAATGTGTCGAGGAGCATCATGATCGCCACTTTTGAGGAAATCGCCGGTGAACTGTTCGTTTCACGACGGGGCGGGGAAATCAAACCCTACCGGCATGTGATTGCCGACTCCCGTCAGGTGCTGCCGCAAGATACTTTCGTCGCCATCCGGGGAGCCAATGTCGACGGCCACCGTTTTATCGGTGACGCGATTGCCGCCGGAGCCACCGTGATCATCCACCAGGAGGAACTGCCCGAGTACCAGCCGGGAATCACTTACATCCGGGTGGCCGATTCGGCCCGGGTGTACGCCCGGATCCTCCGCGAACAATGTCATCGCCCGGATGAAACCGTCCGGCTGTTCGGGGTGACCGGAACCAACGGCAAAACCACCACCGCTTACCTGATCGAACATCTGCTCAATCACGCCGGAGTTCCCTGCGGCCTGGTCTCCACCGTCGAATATCGCGACGGGAAACGCACCCTCCCCGCCGACCGGACCACTCCGGGACCGGATGTGCTCTTCCCGCTGCTCGACGAAATGCGGCTCAACGGCATGCGCGCGGCTGCGCTTGAACTCTCCAGCCACGCGCTGGCCCAGGGAAGAATTGACGGCGCCCGGTTCCGCTGCGCAATCTTCACCAACCTCACCGGCGACCATCTCGACTACCATCACGACATGGAGAGCTATTTTCAGGCCAAGCTGCAGCTCTTCAAGCAAATTCTCGCCCCCGACGGCAGCGTGGTGGTCAACATCGACGATCCCTACGGCATGCGGCTGACCCGGGAGATTTCCGGCGGCCGGCAGCTGCTGACCTTCGGGGAAAATCCCGCCGCACAATGGCGGCTCAGCCGGATTGAACTTGATTCGGAGGGGTCGCGCTTCCGGCTGGAAGGGGAAAATGGTGCGTTCGACGTCGGCTGCAATCTGATCGGGCTCCACAACGTCCGCAACCTTGCGGGCGCGCTGCTTGCGGTGCTCGATTTCGGCGTTTCACCGGAAGCGATCGACAATGCGTTGCGCGATCCGATTCTGGTACCGGGACGGCTGGAGAAGCTGACCTCACCGGCGGGAGTGGATTTCTTCGTCGATTACGCCCACAGCGACGACGCGCTGCGCAACGTGCTCTCGATTCTCCGGCAGACGGCGCGGGGCCGGGTGATCGTGGTATTCGGCGCCGGCGGCGACCGCGACCGGAGCAAACGGCCGCGGATGGGCGCGGCGGCGGCGGCGGGAGCTGATCTGTTGATCGTGACATCCGATAATCCGCGTTCGGAAGTTCCGGAGGCGATCATCGACGATATCTGCGCCGGCATTCCCGCCGGGACCCGGTTTGAACGGGTTCCGGACCGGGCGGCGGCGATCGCCCGGGCGGCGGAACTGGCGCAACCGGGAGATACGGTGCTGGTGGCCGGCAAGGGTCATGAGAACTATCAGGAGATCGGCGGGGAGAGTTTTCACTTCAGCGACCGTGAGGTGATTGAAAACCTGTTCGGCGACGGCGCGCTCCGGAACTGAACGAAAAAATTTTCGCTCTGCCTGATCACAAACGCCAATCCCGCGCGTTATTAATATGGTAAGGTTCCAGATGACCGGAACGAAAACACAGATGCGGTTCCGGCAGCAGGAGATCTCGTTCCGGGTGCAGCCGGGAGCAGACAGTTATTTTCCGGAGAGCAGAGTTGAAAATAAAAAACACCGTTTGTCTTGCCGCCGTTGTCTGGCTGACGGCCGTGGTTGCGGTTCAGGCCGGAACATCTGAACCGGCGGAAAAAATCAATTCCCTGCTTCGCGACCGCTGGGAAACCGCGGGGCTGGCGCCGATACCGCGCGCCGATGATGCGACATTTCTGCGGCGGGCGACCCTGACTCTGGCGGGACGGCTGCCGACGCCGCGGGAGATCCGTGACTTTCTCCGGGAACGTTCGCCGCAGAAGCGTCAACAGGCGGTCGAACGGCTGCTGAAATCGGAGGATTTCGCCCGCATGCTGGCGATGCGTTATGCCGACATGTTCCGGATCAAGTCGGAATTTCCGATCAATCTCTGGCCCAATGCGGTACAGCTCTATCACAACTATTTTCTTGACGCGGCGCGGCGGGACCGCCCATTTGACGCGGTGGTGCGCGAACTGCTGACCGCCAACGGCAGCAACTTCCGGGTTGCCCCGGCGAACTTCTTCCGTGCGGCGGCAGACCGTTCCCCGGCGGGCCTGGCGCGGGCGACGGCGCGATCGCTGATGGGAATCCGGATCGAACGTTTTTCGGAAGAGGAGCAAAGCCGCCTGACCGATTTTTTCCGCCGGATCCGATTCAAGAAGACCGGCGAGTGGAAGGAGGAGATCGTTTATGACGACCCGGAACCGGCGGAACTGACCGTGGGATTTCCCGGCGAAGCGCCCTCCACCATCTTTACCGCGACAGTCAATCCCCGCGCGGTTTTTGCCGACCGGCTGCTGAATCGCGGCGATCCGATCTTTGCCCGCGCCTTTGTGAACCGGGTCTGGCACTGGATTTTCGGGCGCGGCCTGATCTCCCCCGCCGACGACATCGCCGGTCCAGGTTCCGCCGCTGGAACGGCGGTCGCTCCGGAGGTGCTCGACGCACTGACGGAGGAGTTCATCTCTTCCGGATACCACGTCCGCGAACTGTACCGGCTGATCCTCGCCACCGACGCCTTCACCGCCGACTGGAAATGTGCGCCGGAGGAGATGTCTGAAGCCGACCGGCTGTTCGCCGTCTACCCGGTCCGCCGGCTTGAGGCGGAGCTTGTCGCCGATATCCTCGGAAACATCACCGGCGCCTCCGATCGCTACCGGAGCGTGATTCCGGAACCATTCACCATTCTTCCGGCAGATTATCCCGCGGTCATGCTCGGCGACGGCAGTATCACCAGTTCAACCCTGGAACTTTTCGGACGTCCGTCGCGCGACACCGGCGGACTCGATGAACGCAACAACCTCATCAACGCCCGGCAACGGCTCTTTCTGCTCAACTCCTCCCAGCTTTACACCCGGCTCAACCGGCTGCCGCAACGGGCGGCGTTCCGGAAACTCGACCAGGGAAAGCGTATCGAGGAGTTCTATCTGCGGATCCTTGCCCGGAAACCGCTGCCGGAGGAGGTGGAAATCTTTCGCCGTTACGTTGAACAAATGCCGCCGGAACGGCGCAGATATGCTTTCGGCGACCTCGGCTGGGCGCTGATCAATTCCCGGGAGTTTCTCCACTATTTCTGATTACTACTATGACGATGAAGATGATCTCTCTACATTACTGCACCGTGAAAAAAGTGCTGATTTTTCTCCCGTTTCTGCTGGCAGCCGTCCTCGCCGGTGCGGAGCTGCCGCCGGCCCGTTCGGTGATTGAGATCTGGGTCTGGGGCGGCCCCTCCCATCTGGACACCTTCGACCCGAAACCGGGAGCCGGCCGCGACTGGAACGGCGGCTACGGGGCGATCCCGACCAATGTCGAGGGAATCGAAATCAGCGAATTTCTCCCGAAATTGGCCCGGCAGGCCGATAAATTCTCGATCATCCGCAGCATGACCCACGGCATCAATGCCCATGAGACCGCCACCTATCTGATGCAGACCGGGAGAATGCCCGGCGATGGGATCACCTGGCCGGCGATCGGAGCGGTGATCGCGATGTGCCGCGCCGACACCTTCAAAGGCGAACTGCCGCCGTATATCGCCCTCACCATCTCCAAGGGTCGTTTCTCAGAGAGCGGCTTTCTCGGCGAACGTTTCAAACCGCTGGCCACCGGCGGCAATCTCGCCGCCGAACGTTTTCAGGTTGACGGCTACGTCCCACCCGCCGACCGTTCCCCGGAGGAACTGGCCGCCCGCGACCACTTGCGGCTGGAACTCGACCGCTTCGGGAAGGCAGCCGGCGAGGTGCCGGCGCTGGCGGCTTTTGACCGGGCAGGAGAAGAGGCGCTGGCGATAATGAACAGCGACGATGTGAAGGCCTTCGATCTCTCCAGCGAGAGTCCGGAGATGCGCGACCGTTACGGCCGCAACCCCTTCGGCCAGTCCTGTCTGATCGCCCGACGCCTGGTCGAACGGGGAATCCCCTACATCACGATCAACGCCCAGGGCTGGGATTCCCACAAGAAACACTTTGAAACCATGAAACAGCGCACCGCCGAGATGGATCAGGGATTCGCGGCGTTGCTGGAGGATCTCAGCGAAAAAGGGCTGCTCGATTCCACCATCGTCTGGTGGAGCGGCGAATTTGGCCGAACCCCGCGCATCGACTGGAATGAACCGTGGCTGGGTGGGCGCAACCATTACGGAGCCTGCTTCTCGGCCGTGGTCGCCGGAGGCGGATTCGCCGGCGGCCGGGTACTCGGCGCCTCCGATGAGCGCGGTGAACATCCAGTCGTCCGACCGGTGACTCCGGTGGATCTGCTGTGGAGCATTTACGAACGTTGCGGAATCAATCCAGCCGGTCCCCTTCCCGGTTCCCGCAATTCCGACGCGCCGATTCTGCCCGGGGACGGCAGCGGCAGAATCAGGGAGTTGTATCGTGACAGTGAATAAATCGACCATCACAATTCTGTTTCTGTTTCTGGTGAGCGTCGCCATGCCGTCGCTCCCGGGCATGAATCTCGGCTATCTCTATCCGGCGGGCGGGAAACAGGGGGAAACCGTGGAGTTGACCGCCGGGGGCCGCGGCTTCGGCAACATCAAGGCGGTTTTCATCACCGGTGGCGGCGTTGAACTGGAATCCGCGGAAACGGTTCCGGGGTTCGGAACGCCGTCTCCGAGGCAGCGCGACTACCTGAAGCGCAGCATCCAGGCGGTCATTGCCGGGAAAGCACTGCCGGCGAAACCTGACGACACCTCCGACTGGAGACGGATGCATCCCTACTGGGAAAAACTTGACCAGCTCAGCCCGCTGCAGTTTGAGATGGTGCTCGGCGATCTCTACCGGCCCAAAGACCGGCTGCAGATGAGTCCGGCGATCTCGCAGCGGGCGATCATCCGGCTCAGAATATCTCCGGATGCAAAAACCGGCACGCGGGAATTGCGGCTCTTCAACGGCCGGGAACTGAGCAATCCGATGCCGTTCCAGATCGGCAAGGCCGGAGAACAGAATGAACCTCGTTATGACCTTGCTCCGCAAAAGAAATCCCCACCGGAATTTACCCCCGGAACCACCCTCAACGGTCAGATTCTTCCCGGCGAATGCGACCGCTTCGTCTTCACCGCCAAACGCGGGGAGACGATCGGTTTTGATCTCTACGGCCGGAGACTGCTGCCGATTATCGGGGATGGTGTACCGGGCCATTTCCAGCCGGTGCTGGAAATTTTCGGCCCGGACGGCAGGAGCGCCGCCTTTGCCGACGACTTCTATTTTGATCCGGATCCGCTGCTGAACTTCCGGGTTCCCGCCGACGGCAGGTACACCGTGGCAGTTCGCGACGCGCTTTATCGCGGCCGCGAGGATTTCGTCTACCGGCTGCATACCGGCAAAGGCGCCCGGCGGCGTGCGCAGGAGGCGTTTCCGAAATTGGAACTGCCGCGGGGCGATGCCGCCGGCGTGATCACCATTCCGGCGTTCGTTGACGGGAAAATCGCCGTTCCGGGAGAGCGTGACGAACTGCGTTTTACCGGTTCCCGGGGAGAAAACGTGGTGCTGGAGATTTTTGCCCGGCGTTGCGGCAGCCCGCTGGATTCACATTTGCGACTGATCGGCGTCAACGGCGAAACGCTGGCGGTCAACGACGACTATCCCCACGTCGCGGTCGGACCACGCCTCCACGACGCGGATTCCCGGCTCGAATACACGCTGCCGGCGGATGGGGAGTACCGGGTGGAGATCAGCGACATCACCGGTGCCGGCGGTGATGATTACCGCTATCGGCTGCGGATCGATCACTCGCGTCCGGACTTCCGGGCGTGGAGCGTACCGTCGGCGCTGACGGTTTCGCAGGATGGGGATGCGGAGGTGCTGCGGGTAGTGGTCGAACGGATCGACGGTTTCGCCGGAGAGTTGGAGTTTGAACTGGAATCTTCCGGGCGCTTCGAACTCTGCGGCGCCACCGGATTATCCTCTGCAAGTTCCGCTGGAATCCTCACGGTACGGGCGGGCGCTTCCCGGGATCGTTCGCCGGTCAGGTACCGCCTGTACGCGAAATCCGGTGATCTGCGCCGCCAGGTCATCCCCGCGGATGAATATATCCAGGCATTCGCGACCACGCATCTGATCTGTGCGCGGGAGGGGTGGTTCGTCCCCGCGTGGAAACGTTTCGGCGGACGCCTCTTTTCATGGGGAGACGGGGTTTCCCCGGTGGTGCGGCTCGAACCGGGCGGCCGAATTGAGCTGCCGGTCCGGGTTGGGAAGCTGGAAAAAGCGCCCCGGGTGGAGTTCGATCCGGGCGATCTCAGCGCAACCCTGAAACTGGAGGTTCCCGGGGAGATTGTGCCGGAGAGCGAATCCAGGCTCATCCTCACGGCGGCTCCGGACGCGGCCCCCGGTTCGGCAGATCTGCTGCTGCGGGTCAACTGCGCGTTTACCCGGGTGGAGAAGGATGGGCGGGAAACCCGGCGCACTTCGGTGGTGACGCTGCCGCGGTTGCGGATTGAAATCGTGCCGTCAACTCCGGAAAAACGTAAAAAAACCCCGCCGAAGGATTGACAAAATCACAATAACGGATTATTTTAAATGAATTGGTGGTTGTATTGTATTGACGCGGATGTTCCGATCATCTCGTCCGCGCAGCGACGCAGTCACCGGCAAGGACAAGGCGTCGAACCGGGGTTGAAGTGCGAAAACCAGGGTTGCGGCGCGGGAAAACTCTAACCGGAATCGGGTATGGTGATGAAGTCGTACCGGGTTCGAAAGACGGATTATTATGAAAACTTATCTGGCAAAAGTCGGTGAGATCAAGCGGGAGCATATCCTCTTCGACGCCTCCGAGGCGCCGGTCGGCCGTCTTGCTGTCCGCATCGCCAACGCGTTGCGCGGCAAGGATAAGCCGACCTATACCCCGCATATCGACACCGGAGCGTTTGTGATCGTGATCAACGCTTCCAAAGCGGTTTTCACCGGCCACAAGGACGAACGCAAGATTTACGTTGATTTCACAGGCTATCGCGGCGGCTACCGGGAGCGCAAGGCTTCGCAGGTGCGCGAACACTCGCCGGAGCGTCTGATCCGCGACGCGGTGTGGGGCATGATGCCGCACGGCCGTCTCGGACGTGCGCAGTTCAGCAAACTCAAGGTTTATGCGGGAGCGGAGCATCCGCACGCCGCGCAGCAGCCGAAAAAAGTCAGTGTGGAGTAAGCACGAGCCATGGCAAAGAACAGTGATGAAATTTTGGCGACCGGCCGTCGCAAATGCGCGATTGCCCGGGTGCGCCTGACCCCCGGCACGGGCAAAGTGGTTGTCAACGGCAAGGAGATGACCGAATATTTCCCGAGTGAAGCGCTGTGCGGTTATGTGACGCAGGTTTTCAAAGCGGTTGACGGCGAAGGCAAGTTTGATGTTGCGGCCAATCTCGACGGCGGCGGCATCTCCGGTCAGGCCGGTGCGTTGCGTCATGGTGTGGCCAGAGCGCTGGTGAAATACAACGAGGAGTACCGGGCGGTTCTGAAGGCTCAGGGCATGATGACCCGTGATGCCCGCGTCAAGGAGCGTAAGAAATCCGGTCAGCCGGGAGCTCGCCGTCGGTTCCAGTTCTCGAAGCGTTAAACTTATCGGGGTTTTCCCGGACTTTTATCGCTTTGCTGCTTGAAATTTCTCCAGGCAGCAGCTATATTAAGAAATATTGAAAAAAACGCACCCATAGCTCAATTGGATAGAGCGTCTGGCTACGGACCAGAAGGTTAGGGGTTCAAGTCCCTTTGGGTGTACCATTGAATATCACGGTCGATTCTTCGGAATCGGCCGTTTTTTTGTGAAGCCGTTTACGTTGACGCGGGGGTGCAGCTGGTCGTTGGCGTCAGTGGTTCGACCGACGCCGAAGTGGCGATCGTCTTTCGGGAACTCTTCTCTAAAGTTATGGCACCGATGGACCGGAACTCGTCTTCGGAGTCGTGAAGTTCTTTGCCGACCGACGACTCGACAGTTCTTTCCTCGGCCTTTGATGGCGCACTGTTCATAGTCTCCTGTTTACGGCAAACTTCCCCGGTGTTCCCCGATGCCGGTCGTCCGATTTTCACTTGATCCCGCCGCCACCTGCCCCGAGCGCGTCTGGAAATCAAAACCGGACCGGCTTTCCGCGGCTGATGACCGCAAAAAACAACCGCAACCGGCAATGCTGCCGGTTGCGGTACGCAATTGTTGATATGCAAAGGGAACGGGGTTTCAGGCTTCCAGCTTCCCCATGTGGCTTTACCGGGGAGGCACGGCGTCCCGGCGTACGGTTTTCTCCTTCTGCCCAACCTGTCCGGGGCGGCAGATACTCCAGCGACCGTGTCCAGCTGAAAGCAGGGAATATCTCGCCGGTCTCCGTTTTTCCGGGTCAACAGTGTCCGGTCTTGATCTGATCACATCCTTCGAGCAGGATTTCCAGTGACGTTTCGTCGGTTGGGTACCACGGGGCGGTCATGAATCCGAGCAGGTGTTCAGGAGCGAGCTGTTTTTCACAGAACTCCACCGTGCCGCGGTAGTTTTCAAAGCACCACCAGTTGCTTCCGGCCGGAATCTGGTCGTATCCCATCCGATCCAGCCGCAGGTAGGCGGCGGTCTGGCGGTTGAAATTCTCCGCGCCGGGAACGGTTCGTTCCAGTTCAAAGTGGTTGGAATAATACCAGTTGCTCTGAATCACATCCAGCGGAACATTGTGCCGGAACTCCTCATCCGTGCAGTCCCAGAGTTTATCCGCCCACATCCACGGCCTGGCCTGCTGACGCCTCACCTCGTTGCAGTAGAAGTTCAGATCATCCCACCAGAGTTCTCCACGCCGGACGGTGGCGTACATATACCCCTCCTCGGTCTGATTCTGCATCGTCTCCTCATCCATGCCGATATGAAAGAAGCGGGGGGACTCGAAGAGTTCACAGGTCTCCTCGATAAGCTCCCGGCAGAAGCGGTAGTAGGGCGGCGAAGATACCATCCGGGAATATCCGCGCATCCAGGCGTCGTGGCTGGTCGAGAAGTTCAATTTGGGAATCACCTCCAGCCCGAGATCGCGGCACCGCTTGAGTTCATCGAGCAGTTTGCGGCGGCTCCACGCCCCGGCGACCGCGATTTCCGGATGGGAACGGAATTTCACCCCGTCGCCGACATCGATCACCAGCATATTTCCGCCGCAGGCGGCGAGATATTCGGTGGTTTTGCGCCACACTTCGTCATTGCACTGGAGGTGGTCAGACCAGGCGATCGACCGCATATAGTGGGGAATCCTCTGCCAGGTATAGGGGTAACGC